>CAMQRG010000027.1 GCA_947036475.1 uncultured Clostridia bacterium | reverse complement strand
AGATAGCGTAGCGTCTCGTGGGCTCGGAGATGTGTATAAGAGACAGCTCCACACCATATGTGATTTTCAGCAATTACGATACAGGGCGGGAATACCGCGCAGACGGGCAGGCAGTTTCCCCGTATCTGCTTTCCCCTCTGCTCTGCGATTATATTGCCGCGCCGGAATGTTTGCAGACCCGTTTCCTGCTGGAACTTTTTGAAGCCTGTCCGGTAATCAGCCCCTATTATAAGTTGTATTCTGATGTGCCGGAGGACATTCGGGAAGAATATATTGAGATGCACGAACTTCTGACCTACGATGAACTTCTGGGCAGAGATTATCTTTCTGCTGTTCAGCGCGGGAAAGAATAAAATACCTGTCTATAAAAAACAGGCATGAGCCGGCCAGGCAAAAGAAACAAATCAGCAATTTGTTTTTTGAGTTAAGCCGCTCTATGCCTGTTTTATTGTTCTGCGGATCCTGTCAACCCGACAATATTTCATGTTAAAAATCAACGTGGTTCAGCGTCAGCTGGAACCGCACGCCGCTTTTTCTGCCGCGCCGCATTTCCTCGACAGCGGGCAGTACAAATTCCCTGAGCGGCTGCTCCTCCGCCCCTTTTACGAGGATGCGGAACCGGTATTCTCCCCGCAGCTGTGCCAGTGCCGCCGGAACGGGTCCTAAAATATGGAACAGTCCTTCGCCGTCTGCCTGTGCCAGCTGTGCTGCAAGCCGTTCTGCCGCCGCTGCTGTTTCCGCCTTGTTTTCCCCTGTCAGCAGAATACTGAAAAATGCCGAAAAGGGCGGATAGCCCATCATGCGCCGCATTTCGATTTCCTCCGCATAAAACCCATGAAAATCCTGCGCCGCCGCATAGCGCACAGCATAATGCTCCGGCTGGTAGGTCTGTAAATATACCCGCCCCGGCAGTCCGGCACGCCCTGTGCGTCCTGCTGCCTGAAGCATCAGCCGGAATCCTGTTTCCGCCGCAGTATAACTGTCCGCGTTCAGGGAGGTATCTGCCGCCATAATTCCCACAAGCGTAATATTCGCAAAATCATGCCCCTTAGCAATCATCTGTGTGCCTATGAGAATATCTGCCTCTTTCTGCGAAAAGGCCGTCAAAATTCGTTCATGGCTGTGCTTTTTTGCTGTTGTGTCCAAATCCATTCGCAGTATCCGCGCATTTGGAAAGAAACGGCGTGTTTCTTCTTCGATTTTTTCCGTCCCTGTCCCGAACTGGCGGATATAGCTGGAACCACATTCCGGGCAGACCTTAGGCGAAGCCTCCCGTCTGCCGCAGGTGTGGCAGAGCAGTATTTTTTCAGTGGCATGATACGTATAGGGCAGGTCGCATTCCGGACAGACCATAGCATGTCCGCAGCTACGGCAGGAAACAAATGTTGCATAGCCCCTGCGGTTCAGGAAAAGCATTGCCTGCTCCCCGCGTTCCAGCGTTTTTGCCAGAGCCTTCCGCAGAGGCTGCCCGAATACGGAACGGTTGCCCTCCGCAAGTTCCTGCCGCATATCTGTCACAAAAATTTCCGGCCGGCTCCCGCCGCCTGTTCGTTCTTTCAGTTCCAGCAGGCGGTATTCGCCCTGTGCTGCCTTATAATAAGCAGATATGTCCGGCGTAGCTGTTCCCATCAGAAGCAGTGCGCCATGCAGTTCCGCCAGTTTCTCCGCCGCTTCCCTTGCGTCATATTTGGGCGTTACATCGGAAAGATAGCTGGTTTCGTGCGCTTCGTCTATGATGATTGCCCCTATGTCCGCAAAGGGGAGAAACAGAGCCGAACGCGGACCGATGATGACGGAAATTTCCCCATCGCGCGCCCGTTTCCATTGGTCAACCCTTTCGCCTGTGGATAAGCGGCTGTGCGTGACGGAAACTTTTTCACCGAAACGGGAAAGAAACCGTTCCAAAATCATCGGCGTCAGCGCGATTTCCGGCACAAGTACAACAGCCTGTTTCCCCATTTCCAGTACATCTGCAATCATTTGCAGATAGATTTCCGTTTTGCCGCTGCCTGTCACACCATGCAGAAGAATGGGGCGTTTTTTTTCCTTCTGCATTTCTTCCCGCAGGGCGGCAAGTGCGGCCGCCTGTTCTTTTGTTGGGGAAAAGGCCTGTGTTCGGGGATACGGTTTTTTCGGCAGTACGCGCCGCTTCTCTTCCTGCCGCCGTTCCAGCAGTACGCCTTTGGAAAGCAGTGTTTTCAGCGGGGACGCGCCTGCCAGCTCCCGCAGTTCCTCCGGCGTGGCTTCGCGTCCGTCTGCCAGATGTTCCAAAATACGCCGCTGTCCTTCCAGACGACGGTCTTTTGTGGCTTTTTGGCGGATTTCCTCCAAAATCGGCGATTCTATATTCAGGGAATAATATTTTTTTTCTATTTTATAGTCGCTTCGGCGTAAGCTCTGCCGCAGCGTAATCAGCCCTTTTTTTTCCAAAGAGCGGGCAATCTCCTGTGCCTTCGCGTCTGACTCCGCTTCGATTTCTGACAGGGTAAGCGTGCCGCGTTCCCGCAAAAGTGCCATAAACATGCATTCCCGTTCGGTCAGTCCGGTTTCGTCCGCGCCTTCTTTCAGGGAAACAAACCAGACGCTTTTGGTGCGGATACCAGGCGGCAGCATAATTTGCAGACACTGATTGAGCGTACAGAAACAGCGTTCCCTGAGCCATTCCGCAAGGGCAAGCAGTTCCGGCGTAAAGACGGGCTTTCCGTTGTCCAGTATTTCGCGGATATCCTTGAGTCTGCCCTCCGGCAGTTCTGTTGTTTCGCAGAGGGAGATGATATAGCCTTCTGTTCGTGCGCCGCGTGCGCCAAATGGGACAATGACCCGTACACCCGGACGCGCGGACGCCGCCAGTTCTGCCGGTATTCTGTAATCAAACAGTTTATCGACATCAGGGTGGCTGAGGCCTACAATGACTTTTGCATATCCCATTTTTTCGTTCACTCCTTCCGCAAAAAGGCCCCATTTCAATGAGCCTGAGCCGCTTTTACCATATCATTCAATGCGTCAGGTGTCAACTGATTCAAAATTCGGGCCGGAAATGATTTATTTATGTGTCTGAACGAAAAATTCTTGAAGATTGCCGCAAAATCCCGTATAATAATAAGATTAGTGGATTATGGAAGGAGGGCGCGGAAATGCAGCGGAGCAATCCAAGGGAAGTTGCGGCAGAGGCGTTGATGGAAATTATGACAGCGGGCGCGTACAGCAATGTGGCTCTGCGCCGGATACTGCGGCGGAACGGAGCAATGACCCGTCAGGAACGGGCGTTTGTGACGGAAACAGTAAATGGCACACTGCGCAGCCTGATTTATATTGATTACCTGCTGGACGCATTTTCCAGTATTCCGGTGGGAAAAATGAAGCCATGGCTGGCGGCGGTTGTGCGTACAGCGGCATATCAGCTGATATTTATGCAGGTTCCGGATTCTGCTGCATGCAACGAAGCAGTCAAGCTGGCGGAGGCACGCGGCTACCGCGCACTGAAAGGCTTTGTAAACGGACTTCTGCGGCGGCTGGCGCGGGACTGGGGAAGTGTATCGCTGCCGGAGGAGGGGACCGCGGAATGGATTTCTGTCCGCTATTCCCACCCGCTCTGGCTGGTGAAGATGTGGGCAGTGTATTATGGTATTGCAGAAACAGAACGGCTCTGCGCTGAAAATAACCAGCCGCCCGATGTGACGGTACGGGTGAATACACTGAAAACCACACCGGACAAATTGCGGAAACTGCTTGAAGAAAGCGGCGTAAAAACCGCGCAGGGAAGTGTCTGTGAAAATGCCCTGCACCTTGCAAAAACAGCTGATTTGACGAAATTGACGGCGTTTCAGGAAGGGCTGTTCCATATTCAGGACGAAAGTTCCCAGCTTGCGGTCAGGGTCTTAGACCCGCAGAAGGGGGAGCGTGTACTGGATATCTGCGCCGCGCCGGGCGGAAAGAGTTTTACGGCAGCGGAAAGAATGGAAAATGACGGGCGGATTGTATCGCGGGATATACATGCCCATAAAATAGAACTGATGAAAGAAACTGCCGCAAGGCTGGGGATTTCCTGTATGGAGTGTGCGCAGAGGGACGGCATGGAGCCAGATGAGGGTTCAGGTCTGTTTGACCGCGTACTGGCAGATGTGCCCTGTTCCGGCCTGGGGCTGATGCGGAAAAAGCCGGATATCCGTCTGAAAAAAACGGGCGGCGAAATCGACAGCCTGATAGAGATACAGCGGAAAATATTGGAAAATGCCGGAAATCTTGTGCGCCCGGGCGGCGTGCTGGTATATTGTACCTGTACACTGAGCCGTAAGGAAAATGAAAAAAATGTGGAGTGGTTTCTTGCAGAACACCCCGCGTTTGAAGCGGAGGATATCACGCCGTTCCTGCCCGAAGAATGGGACTGGGCTGTGGAAACGGCAGGGAAAGGCTTTGTAACGCTCCTGCCGCACAGAACGGGAACGGACGGCTTTTTCATCGCGCGTATGGCAAGGAAGGGATAACATGGCAAAAATGGACCTCAGGTCAATGGACAGCGTTGAGCTGGAACAATTACTCATAGAGATGGGGGAACCCAAATTCCGGGCAAGACAGCTTTTTGAATGGATACACAAAAAGCACGCTGCGGATTTTGTGGAAATGACAAACCTCCCCAAAACGCTTCGGGAGAAGCTGGAAAGTACGGCAAAACTCTCTCGGACGGAAGTGGCGCAGAAGCTGGTTTCGCAGAAGGACGGCACGCGGAAATATTTATTCGTGCTGGAAAACGGCTCTGTCATAGAAAGCGTACTGATGAAGTATGAATATGGGAATACAGTCTGTATTTCCACACAGGCAGGCTGCCGTATGGGCTGCCGCTTCTGTGCCTCTACTCTGGAAGGTGTGGAGCGGAATTTAACGGCGGGGGAAATGCTTTCGCAGGTATACGAAATACAGAAGGACTGCGGTGAACGCGTCAGCGGCGTTGTGCTGATGGGAAGCGGCGAACCTTTGGATAATTATGAAAACGTGCTGAAATTTCTACGGCTGATAAACGACCCGAAAGGGCAGAATATGGGACAGCGGCATATCACGCTTTCCACCTGCGGGCTGATTGATAAAATTTATGAGCTGGCGGAGGAAAATCTGCAAATCACGTTGGCGGTATCGCTGCATGCACCGAATGACGGGATACGAAACAGTATTATGCCGGTTTCTAAAGCAAACCCGATGGATAAGCTGCTTGCTGCCTGCCGGGCATATGCGGAGAAAACGAAGCGGCGGATTACATTTGAATATGCTATGATGCAGGGCGTGAATGACAGCGACGCATGTGCGCGGGAGCTGGCAGGACGGCTGCGGCATATGCTGTGCCATGTGAATCTGATACCTGTGAATGATGTAAAGGAGCGGGCGTTTGTGAAAAGCTCAGATGAGCGGGTGCGGCGGTTCGCGGTGATATTGCAGGAAAACAGCGTGGAAACGACAGTGCGGCGGAGGCTCGGCAGCGACATTGACGCGGCGTGCGGGCAGCTGCGGCGCGGGTATTTGAAGAAATAAGATATTCTGGGGCGCCGCCCCGGACCCCCGCCCGCTTTTTGGAAAAAGCGGGGCAAAAACTTCCGTTTCCTACGCTTTGCGCAGGAAAGGAAAAGATTAAATATTCAGAATCCAGACGCATGGAATGCGGCTGGCAAACGGGCCAAGGGCGGAAAGCCCTTGCAGGGTGCGGGACAGCGTCCCGCGGTTTTCAGGCTCTTTCAAAGGAGGTGGAGCGGTTTTGAAAGCGGTTGGAATCAGCGACATCGGCAGATGCCGCAAAAATAATGAAGACGCATACCATATTACGGCAGGCGATGACCCTGCGCATAATATCTATGTCGTTGCGGACGGCATGGGCGGCTGCAATGCGGGCGAGGTTGCCAGCAGCAGCGCGATTGAAACATTTCTGGAATATCTCCGGCAGGAAAAGGAACATGCCGGGAGCGAAGAAACACTGGACCTGATGACAGGCGCAGTTGCCGCGGCGAATGAGGCGGTTTACAGAAAATCCAATTCCGCAAGGGAATTTGCTGAAATGGGTACAACGCTCGTGGCAGCGGTAATCCGGGAAGAAAAGCTGTTTGTTGTCCATGTGGGGGACAGCAGGGCATACTTATATCGAAAAAAAATGCTGAAACCCCTGACAACTGACCATTCCTATGTGATGGAACTGGTTAAGATGGGCTCGATTACAAAGGAAGAAGCTGCGGAGCACCCGAAGCGCAATGTCATTACGCGCGCGGTTGGCATACGGGACAGCGTGGAAACAGATACCATGATACGTCAGGTGAAAAAGGGCGATATGCTCCTGCTTTGCACAGACGGCCTTTCCGGTATGCTGCGAGATGATGAAATCGCAAGAATACTGGATAAACGCTGCTCTGTGGAACGAAAAGCCGCAGTTTTGGTCGATGAGGCCAATAAGCATGGCGGATACGATAATATTTCTCTGATTTTGGTGGAGATTTAGGAGGTTAAAATAAATGTTACTGAATCCGGGTACTGTCCTGCGGGGCAGATACGAGATTGTGGAGAAGATTGGCTCCGGCGGCATGGCTGTGGTGTATCGGGGAAGGGACAGGGAGCTGGAGCGTTATGTGACGGTAAAGGTGCTCCGCGAGGAATACATCGGTGATGATGAGTTTATTGAGCGGTTCCGTTCGGAGGCACGTTCGGCGGCAAAACTTTCCCACCCGAATATCGTACGGGTGTATGATGTTGGGGCAGACGATGATATTAACTTTATCGTTATGGAATATATTCATGGGGATACGCTGAAAAAGGCGATAAAGGAAAAAGCCCCGTTTGACTCCCGCTCTACCATCAATGTGGCAATACAGGTTGCGTCCGCGCTTTCACAGGCGCATAAAGGACATATTGTACATAGGGATATCAAGCCCCAGAATATCCTTGTGGGGACGGACGGCGTAGTAAAAGTAACGGATTTCGGCATTGCAAGAGCCGCGACCGCGACAACCATGACGACAACGGCAAACGCCGCAGGCTCTGTCCATTATTTTTCGCCGGAACAGGCGCGGGGCGGTTATGTGGACGAAAAAAGCGATATCTATTCCCTCGGCATTACAATGTTTGAAATGATTACGGGCAGGCTGCCCTTTCAGGGGAATAATTCTGTTTCCATCGCACTGAAGCATATCAATGAGGAACTGCCGGATATCCGGCAGTATAATCCGAATTGCAGCCCTTCTTTGGAGGGAATCATTCATAAAGCAACCATGAAAAAGGCAGATGAACGATATGCCAGCATTGAACTGCTTCTGGCGGACCTGATCCGCGCAAGGGCAGAACTGACAGGGGCGGCAATTCCTCCTTTGATGGAGGACGGCTCGCAGAAAAAACAGGCACAGTGGACGGAAGTTCCGGAAGATTCTGTTATGGTGCGGCGCGGTTCTGCGACTGCACAGCGTATGTCAAATACCGGACGGCGGGGTGCAGACCGCGTATCCGGCGCAGATGGGAACAGTGCGGCTGTCGCAAATGCCGCAGCTGGTGCAGCTGCGGCGACAGGTGAGGAAGTTGTATCGGATACGAATGGTGTAAAGAACAGCGCAGTAAGCAGTGCGTCAGACACCAGTAATGCGTCAGGCACCAGTAATGTATCAGACACCAGCAATGCATCTGGCGGTACATCAAATACAGGCGATGTATCAGGCGCAGGCGGCGCATCAAGTCCGAATGGTGCGGGAATCCGTATGTCCAAACGGGCAGAAGCGGCGGCACAGCTGCGCGCGGCACAGGCGGCAAAGGAAAAGGCTGAGAACGGGCGCGCGCAGGCGGTACGGCTGGTGGAGGCTGTGGAGCAGACGAAACCCGCAGACCAGAAAGAACTGGAATATATCCGTACGCATAAGCGGCAGGAGCCGGCGGAAGAACCGAGGGAGCTTGACGTGCCGCTTGTCAGCTTTGAGAAATACGGCAAAAAGCTGCGGCTGGCAAAAGAGGACGATTATGAGCGGGAATATATGGAGGCGGAGCCTGTGCGGGCAAGCAAACGCCCGGAAAAGGTGCGCAAAAATCCCCGTTTGGAGGAGGATTATGACAGCGAATCTGACCGCCGCGCAGAGAAAAAGGTCATTATTGCGGCTGTTATCACAGCGTTGGTTCTGATTGGTGTGATTTCCCTTGTGGGTATGCGCGCGCTCAGCGGCGGCTGGGGCTTTGGCGGTTTTGCTGCTTCGGACGAGGAGGTCGAAATGCCGTCTCTGCTGGGCAAGACGCTTTCTGCCGCAACAAAAGAAGCGGAGGCTTTGGGAATCGAACTGGTTGAAGAAGGGCAGGAACAAAGCAAGTATTACGACACAGGTGAAATCTGTTACCAATCCGCAGTGGAGGGCACAAAAGTGCCTGTTAACGGAAAAATCGGCATAAAAATCAGCACAGGGCTGACCTCGGAGAAAATGCCGGACGTGAAAGAACTTACAGAGGAAGAAGCAACAGAGAAAATTGTAAACCTTGTAGGGACAAATCCCAGTATAGAATATGAATATGACGAGGAAATAGAGGTCAAAAAGGTTATTGCGCAGAGCCCGGCGGAGGGGGAAACCATAAACGCCAGAAGCCGGATTGTTTTGACAATCAGTAAGGGCAAAGAGGGCGGCGAGGTTGCCGTACCGAACGTCGTAAATGCGACAGAGGAAAAAGCAAGGCAGGATCTGGAGGCAGTCGGGCTTGTTGTCGGCACTGTTTCCCATACGGAAAGCACGACGGTAGAAAAGGGCAAAGTCATTACGCAGACAATTTCTGCAAATCAGCAGGTGCCGAGCGGCAGCGTGGTAAACCTTGTAGTGAGCAGCGGCCCGCCGCAGACGAACGAGCCGGAGCCGCCTCAGCAGAATACCCAGACGCCGGAGCCGCCGACACAGAATGTGCCGGATAATTCCGGCAGTATGACAGAAGGAACGAAATATTTTACTATCAGCGCTCCTGCGGGCGGCGGCTCGCATTATGTGCGCGTGGTGAAAAATGACGCGGACGGGGCGTTCCCTGTTGTGGACGAATACCGCGATACGGAAGATTTCCCGTACAGCGTTGCCGTAACGGGACGCGGCAGCGGAACGGTGACGTGCTATATTGACAGTGTGGAACAATGGACGCAAAGTGTGAATTTCTCAGAATAAGGTGAGGCGATGGAATGCTGGAAGGCGTGATCGTAAAAGGAATCGGAGGGTTCTACTATATTGATACGAAGCAGGGCGTTTATGAATGCCGCGCAAGGGGGATTTTCCGCAAGGAGGGAATCCGTCCGACTGTGGGGGACTCTGTGCGGATCTCCATATTGGACGAAGCCGGAAAAAAAGGCAGTCTTGACGAAATTCTGCCCCGGCGCAACGAACTGATCCGCCCGCGGGTATCCAATGTGGATCAGGCGGTGATTGTATTCGCTGCGAAAAGCCCGAATATGAATCTGGACCTGCTTGACCGTTTCCTGCTGCTTGCGGAGGAGCAGGAGTTGGAAATTCTGATTGTCATAAATAAAATTGACAAGGATAAAAATGAGGATTACTCTGCGGCGGCGGAACTTTACCGCCACGCAGGGTATCCCGTCATCTGTGCCAGCGCGCAGAAGGGGATTGGCATTGAGGAACTGCGGCATGCACTGGAAAACAAAATCTCTGTTTTTGCGGGGCCGTCGGGCGTGGGCAAGAGCAGCCTGATTAATGCCGCTTTCCCTGGCCTGGAACTGAATACCGGAGAGGTCAGCCGGAAAATTCAGCGCGGCAGGCATACGACGCGCCACGCGGAACTGATACAGGTTTCGGAAAAAGGCTATATCGTGGATTCTCCGGGGTTTACTTCCCTTTTGCTGAGCCATATCCCATCGGAAATATTACAGGTTTATTTTCGGGAATTCCGTCCATTTTTGAATCAATGCCGCTATACCGGCTGTATGCATATCAATGAACCGGAATGTGCCGTCAAAGAGGAAATCGGCAGAGCCGTTTCTGAACGGCGGTATGAAAGATATAAAACGTTTTATGAAGAACGGAAGGAAGAAGAGAGGAGAAGATAACATGAACATTTTTCTTTCCCCGTCGCTGCTTTCGGCGGATTTTGCGCGCGTGGGCGAACAGCTTTCCCTGCTGGAAAAGGCAGGCGTGCCTTACCTGCATCTGGACGTGATGGACGGGATATTTGTGCCCAATATTTCCTTTGGCATGCCTGTCATTCAGAGCATACGCAAGGCAGGCAAAATGGTGTTTGACGTGCATCTGATGATAACGGAGCCGGAGAGGTATGTAGAGGAGTTTGCGAAGGCGGGCGCGGATATTGTCAATTTCCATGTGGAGGCAGCGAAGGACCCGGCGGCTGTGCTTGCAAAAATAAAGAAAACAGGCGCAAAGGCGGGTATTACCATAAAACCCGGCACACCTGTGGAAACAATAAAGCCATATTTGCCCGATGTGGATATGGTGCTGGTGATGACGGTGGAACCGGGGTTTGCAGGGCAGAAATTCATGCCGGAGCAGGTGGAAAAAATACGCTGCCTTGCGGAATGGAAAGAAGAACTGGGGCTTGCGTATGATATTGAGGTAGACGGCGGTGTAACGCTGGAAAATGTACGGACATCTCTGGACGCAGGCGCGAATATCATTGTCGCGGGTTCGGCCGTGCTGGGCAAGGCGGATATTGCAGGAGCTGCGGGAGAGTTTTTGAATATATTCAAGGAGTACGAGTGACATGAAAGCGTTGGTTTTTGCCGGAGCGGAAATCAGGGATTATTCCTTTTGTAAAGCATATATGGACGGGGCTGACGTTGTGATATGCTGTGACAGCGGCCTGCGCCATGCGAAGGCGTTGGGGATACGCCCTGATTATATTGTGGGAGATTTCGATTCCGTTTCGCCGGAGGTCTGGGACTATTACAAAGGGCAGGGGATTCCTGTGCGGCAGTTCCCTGCGCGGAAAAATGAGACGGATATGGAGCTGGGCGTTCTGCTCGCGCTGGAGCTGGGCGCGGAGGAACTGGTACTGTTCGGCGGTATCGGCGACAGGTTCGACCATACGCTTGCCAATGCCCATTACCTGCTTTCCCTGCTGAAAAAAGGCGTAAGGGCAAGGCTTGTGGACGAAAAAAACTGCGTGGAGGTCATAGACAGGCATCTGACGGTCTGTGGAAATGTGGGGGATATTGTATCCACGATACCGCTTTCCATGGAAGTCAAAGGCATTACGCTGAAGGGTTTTTCCTACCCGCTGACGGATTTTGACCTTGCGCTGGACGACGATTATATTGCCGTAAGCAATGTGCTTGCGGAGGAACGCGCGGAAATTGATATTCGGGACGGATATCTTTTCGTGATACGTTCCAGAGATTAAACAACAGAATGGCACAGACCTGAAAAAATTCCGCACATTCCCCGCTTTTCCGGCATAGGAATAAGAAAGGGGGTGGCGGGATTGCGCAGAAGATGCAACGGCGCGCCGCTGAAATGGCTGTGCGGCGTGGTAATGGCCGCGCTGGGGCTGGGTATGCTTTTGGCGTGCCTGCTGCCCCGGTGCGTTTTTCTTATCGGCGGGCTTTTGCTGGGCTGTGGGATATGGCTCGTATGCAAAAGTAAAAGATTTTGAAAAAGAAAAAGCCGTTCTACCTTACAAAAAGGGAGAATGGCTTTTGTTCTGTGGAAATCAGATTGCGCGCGTAACCTTGTTGGAACGCATGCATCTTGTGCAAACGTAAATAGATTTTACATTGCCGTTGTCTTCAACGATTTTGATTTTCTTTACGTTGGGTTTCCATTTTCTATTCGCACGTCTACTAACCTGACTACGGTTAATACTAATTCTATGGCCTCTAATCTGGCCCTTCTCGCAAATTTCACATCTAGCCATTTTTTGCACCTCCTTAGCTTGCCTATGTGACATAACAAAGATATTTTAGCAGAAAACAGGCGGGTTTGCAAGAAAAATCATATGGATTTTTCGGTTTTTTTTGCAAACGCGTACAGAATGGGGATTTGTAAGGATTTTGTAAGAAAAGTGTAATGGATTTTTCAGAAAGACAATGTAAGAATATGGTAAGCTGAAAGAAAAAGGGGGAATGGGTATGAAACGGCTCGTAATATTGGCAGTGCTGGCGATGACATGGTGGTGTGTTCCTGCATTTGGGGCGGAAAGCATCAGGATATTGCGGAACGGGGAAGAAGTGCGGCTTTCGCAGGGCATACTCCGGCAGGACGGGACGCTGATGATGTCCATACAGGATTTGGCGGAACTGACGGAAAGCGAACTGCGGCAGGAGGACAGCGTAACTGCATTCGGTTACCGTATGAAGGAGGGACCTGTCGTGCTGGAATATGAACAGACGGCGACATTGGCTGGAGATGTGGTGTATGACTGTCAGCACCGGAAAATCCCGCTTGCGGGGAAGATAATCAGGAATGACGAGGGAATTTATCTGCCCGCAAGGACAATAGCAAATGCGCTGGGCTATACGGTGAAATGGAGCAGAGCGGAGGGCGTGGAAACCTTTTCTGTGGAGCGTCCTGTGATGCCGAGGATTACGCTGGACGTTGTATATGATAAGGAAGAACAGCGCGTGACAGGAACGATATGGAACAGGGAGCCGCAAACATTTAAGTATGGCGATGACTTTATAGTGGAACGTATGACCGCGGAGGGCTGGGAACGCATGCGGGAGGCGGAACCAAGGGATATTAACGGGATAGGATATGGTATGAACAGTCTGTGGGACGGACTGTCCGATGGACAGAGCACTTATACCAGAAGGCTGTATTATGCTTTGCCTGCTGGAAAATACCGCATTGGAATCCCGTTTACATTCGACTATGAAGGCGCAATGTCGGAGGAATCCCTGCGGGAATTTTTATGGGACGCATTTGAGTTATATACAATGGAAGATTTGAAAAAATTATTACAGGAGGATATTGCGGAATACCGAAAGGGAAAGACGCCAGACGATTTGTGGAGCATGCGCTTTACTTTGCAGCTCATTTACTCTACACAATGGGGAAATATGGCCTTTTATTTTACGGGGGCGGATTCTAAACCGGAGTATCATACAAGCACATATTATATTTTGTACGGCGAATTTGAAGTGGAATAGGAAAATAAAAGCCTGAGAAACCCTGAAACAGAGGGTTCCGCAGGCTTTTTATGCCTTATTTTATGTTTGTCAGTCTATAGCGTCGATTTCTTCCAGTGCGGCGAGCACTTTCGGCATATCTTCTGCCGAAGGGATACGGAAACGCGCGGAATTTTTGCCGATAGTATAAAAATCGTTTCCGGAAATAACCAGAATACGGCGTTTTGCAAATTCTCCGGCTAAATCCACTGCGGGATTGCTGTGCGTCAGCAGGCAGATAGATGTGCTTTCTGCCGTTTCTGCAATGGAAATATGTTTCCAGGAATGCGTCAGGAGCAAATGCTTGAGGGCGGCTGTTTTTTCCTGAAGGTCCGGCAAAAATGCTGCGTCACGAATGATTTTTGCGGCAATGCTGCGGGAAAGCTCCGACATGCAATATGGGTTCGTGATGTTGCCCATGTACGGCGAAAGCTGTTCCGGCAGGAGCAGATACCCTGCGCGAAGCCCTGCAAGCCCAAAGCCTTTGGAGAAGGTCTTGACGATAATCAGGTTATCATATTTTGCGAACAGGTTCGCGGCGGCGTTTTGACGGGGCATGTAATCGCCGTAGGCTTCGTCTACGACAACGGCTGTGCCCAGTTCCTGCGCGGCCTGCAATAGGGCTTCGATTTCCTTCAGGGGAATTACCTGCCCTGTGGGGTTATTGGGGTTATCCAGATAAATCAGCTTATGTTCCGGCCTGAGTGCGGCAAGCATATCCACCGGCGAAAATTTATAGTTATTTTCCGCTCTGAGGGGAACACCGTCAAATGTACAGCCATGCATTTTTACGTCCGTTTCATACTCCGAGAACTGTGGTACATAGCCGAGTACCCTGTCGCCGGGTTCCAGAAACAGACGGTTGATAAGATAAAGACCGCTGATAGAGCCGTCGCAGAGTACAATCTGTTTATAGTTTAAGGCTGTGTAATCCTTCCAGTAGTCAATGATACTGTCTTTTATGTCAACAGAATGGGGATAAGCGCACAGCATTTTAGAAGTCAGTCCATCGAAAGCGGTTTCTACTCCACGCGGAATCATAACAATATTGATGCCTTCCCCGCAGTCTATGTCATAGGGCAGGGGCCCGGCGGATTCGATGGCATAGCTGACTTTTGTCTGTGATTTGATTGCACTGTTGATTTTTAATTCCATAGGAATTACCTCCTTTGTATTTTTTGAAGCAATTTTTCTGTTGTACTGTTATGCGTTAAAACGCTACTGTTACAATATACCGGCAGGGCGGATTTGTCAATGTTTTTTGCAGGCAGGGAAAACAAAAAGTGAATTGCTTTCGGAAAGAAATCCTACCGCACGAAGTGTGCGGCGGACAGAAGGGGCAAGGGCGAAAGCCCTTGCGGGGGTCTGGGGCAGGGCCCCCAACAGTGTGTCAAAAAAGGCTCAGGCTACGCCTTCAAGCCTTTTTTGAGGAACTGTCGGTATAAAGGGACTCATTCCATCGGCTTTTGAAAAAGCCTTGAAATTCGCCTTTTTCCTCGAACGGGCAAAGCCCGTTCTGCCGTATAGCGGCGGAGCCGCTGTTGGACAGCAGTCGGCTTTGCCGACCGCACGGCGGATTCCACTCGGGAAACGCTTCGTTTCCCGAACCTTTCCGCGACACAAAAATAGGTTTTTTGATAGTCTGGGGGCAGGGCCCCGTGTTTTTTCTTTTGCTTTTAACAGACGAGGAAAATAGAAAAAAGAATTGCTTTCGGAAAGAAAACCCGCCGCACGAAATGTGCGGCGGACAGAAGGGGCAAGGGCGAAAGCCCTTGCGGGGGTCTGGGGGCAGAGCCCTAAGGGTTTTGCTTTTATGATTTTTGGGGAAGGGAAACCCCAAAATGGAGCCGCTTTCGGAAAGAAAACCCGCCGCACGAAGTGTGCGGCGGACAGAAGGGTCAAGGGCGGAAGCCCTTGCGGGGGTCTGGGGGCAGGGCCCACAGGGTTCTATTCTTTTACATTTCCTGGTATGCCGTATCGTCTACGTCTAAAGCCTCTACGAGCTTGATTTCGGGATTTTTCTGCATAAAATTGTTCAGGGTGTACTGGTTGGCGAACAACAGAAGCGGACGCTCAAAATGATCATACACCAGCGTGCTGCGGGCCACAACATAATCCTTCAAATCTTTCGGGGAACCGGGCGCGGCCCACCGCGCAACACTATAATCCAGCGGCTCCATGCGCACCTCGGAATTGTATTCGTTTGCCAGACGGTATTCAAATACTTCAAATTGCAGCTGTCCGACTGCGCCGAGGATAACATCATTAAACTCATTGCGGTAAACCTGTATCGCACCCTCCTGCGCAAGCTGTTGTACGCCTTTCTGGAACTGCTTTGCTTTCAGGGAATTGATGGGGTGTACCCGCGCGAAAAGTTCCGGCGGGAAGGTCGGCAGAGGCTCGAAAAAGAGCTTTTCCTTTCGGTCTGTCAGCGTGTCGCCAATCTGGTAGTTGCCGCTGTCATAAATGCCGATGATGTCCCCTGCAATAGCGGTTTCCACAGTTTCGCGGTCATTTGCCATCAGGTGTGTGGACTGGCTCAGCTTCATCTGCTTGCCTGTGCGCGAAAGCGTGACGTTCATACCACGGGTAAACGTACCGGAGCAAATGCGGAAAAACGCCAGCCTGTCCCGATGGGCAGGATTCATATTGGCCTGTATTTTGAATATAAAGCCGCTGAAAAATTCGTCTGTGGGTTTGACTTCGCCGTCCATTGTTTTTCTGGGACCGGGCGCGGGCGACCATTCCAGAAAATGCTGCAAAAACGGCGTTATGCCGAAATCTGCCAGCGCGGAGCCGAAAAAGACAGGCGAAAGCCGCCCTTCTTCCACAGCCTTAAGGTCAAACGGGTTGCCCGCGCCGTCCAGAAGCTCCATTTCGCCGCGCAGGATATCCAGATTCGCGTCAGAAATGACGCCTTCCAGAGCATCGCCAAACACGCCGTTTGCGCCCAGTTCTACAACGCCGTTCTTTTGTTTATAAAGGTAAACTTTGTTTTCCAGACGGTCATAAATACCCTCGAACGTCAGGCCGTTGCCAATGGGCCATGTTACGGCTGTGGAGGGCAGACCGAGCGCGTCCTCTAAATCTGCCATACAGTCCAGAGGGTCTTTGGACTGGCGGTCGAGTTTGTTAATGAATGTGAAAATAGGAATCTGGCGCATGCTGCAAACCTTGAACAGCTTAACCGTCTGCGCCTCTACACCCTTTGCCGCATCAATGACCATGACCGCGCTGTCCACAGACGTCAGTATACGGTAGGTGTCTTCGCCGAAATCGTTATGTCCGGGCGTATCCATGATGGAAACGACTTTGCCCTGATATTCAAACTGCATGACGGAGGACGTGACAGAAATACCGCGCTGTTTTTCAATCTCCATCCAGTCGCTTTTGGCGAATTTCGCATTGCGGCGGGCTTTGACCGTACCCGCTTCACGAATTGCGCCGCCATGCAGCAGCAGTTTTTCGGTCAGCGTGGTCTTACCCGCGTCAGGGTGGGAAATGATGCCGAAAATACGGCGTTTTTGTATCGCTTCTAAATTGCTCATAGGAATTTCCTTTCTGTAATAAACTGGCAGTTTTGCCTGTGCTTTTC
>CAMQRG010000026.1 GCA_947036475.1 uncultured Clostridia bacterium | reverse complement strand
CCGGGCGCGCTTGCCCGCAGTTCCGTTTCCCAGCTTTCGCCGTCCGAAGCCGCCACAGCCGCCGTTATCTCCGCAATCGTTTCATCATACGGCATTTCCAGCCGCAGAAGGCTTTCGCCCGTCCCGCTCTCCGCAGTCAGCTGAATCTCTGCATTTCCTTCGGCGTTCATCGTCCATGAAACCATATTCCGCAGTATCGCCGTTCCTTCCGCGCTGGCAAGCCAGTCTGCGCTCCATTGTCCATGTACGTCCGCCGTCCATACGGCAGTGCGCCCCAGCCCATACTGCCATGCCGCCAGAACAGGGTCGTCCTTATCGCTCAAAAGCACCTGGTCGGCGCGGCTTTTCGCCGTTGCGCCAATATAGCCGTTCAGTTCCGGCACAGAGGAAATTCCCGACAATATTGCCGAAGCGTCCCCCTGCTTCGGGAAAAAGCCGCGTTCGTTGATATAGTCCTTGCCCGCCAGAAGCGTTTCTTTCGCGAAAATCTCCGGCAGGTCTGTAAATTCATTCGTGAAGTAATAGCGTCCGCCGCCAGCCTCCGCCAGCCGCTGCAAAAGCGTTGTATCCGCACCGCTGCCGACCGCTATGGCAGAAAGCGTAACACCGCCGCTCCGCATCTGTTCCAGAACGCCGTCATAGCCTTCCTGTTCCGCCTGCCCGTCCGTCAGCAGTATGATATGTTTCTGCTTTGTGCTGATGTTTTCCATGCCCTGCACAGCCAGCCGCAATGCAGGCAGTATACTCGTACCGCCCGCAGGCTGTATCATACCAATCGCTTTTGTGATGCTCTCGCGGTTCTCCTCCGCCTTCTGCATCGGCACAGTCCAGTCTGCCGTACTGTCAAACGCAATCACGCCAATCTGGTCCTCGGGCCCCAAATCGTCCAGACTGCGGATTGCGGCTTCCTTTGCCATTTCCATGCGCGATACGCCGTAATTGCCGTCAGACATGCTCCCCGAATGGTCAATTACAAGAGCCATGCCCAAATCCGGTGTTTCGCCTTCTGTTTTCAGTTCCATTTCCACAGGCAGAACTTCTTCCAGCGTCGTGCCTTTATAGCCACCAAGCGCAAGAGAATCCTCTCCCCCGCTGACGACAAACCCGCCGCCAGCCGTACGGATATAGCTTTCCAATATTGTCAGAAAGCCATCTGGCAGGTCGGAAACCGGCGTATTCGCCAGCACAACCGTACCGTATTCCCGCAGTCCTTCCATCGTAACGGGCGCGGTCTCCGGCGGCAGGCTGACAATCTCCGCGCGGCTGCTTTTCAGCAGTTTCCGCCATTCAGCAGTATTGTCTTCCGTCCCCAGCAAAAGGATTCGCGGAACATCGTCCACAAACGTATACGCATACGCCTGATTGTTTTTCCGTTCTGTATCCCGCTGCGGCGAAATTTCTCCACGAAAGGAAACACTGCCGCCCTGTTCCGCTTTTGCGGTAAAAACAACCCGCGTTTCCCCCTTTGTGACGGAAATCTGCTCACTGCCAATCAGCGTATTTCCCTGATAAAGCCGTACTGCCGTATCCGTTGCCACATTGGAATCAATACGCAGCGCAATTTCATATTCCGTATTCCGGTTGACCGCTTTGGGCAGTTCCAGCGCAGTCAGCTGCACCTCGTCCGTCTCCGGAGGGGACACCATAAAAACATCTGCCGAAATACGGCTTTCCGTCAGGCTTCTCGCCTGCGCCAGAGCATTCCCTGCGGTTTCCTCTCCATCTGAAAGTATAACAACGCGCTTTGCTGTCCCTTCCGGAAAAATGCCCTCCGCCAGTTTCAGCGCGGCAGCGATATCCGTCGCACTCCCATCGGTATAGGTCACAAAACCCTCTGCGGGCGGCACCGCCTCCAAAGACGGCGACTGCTCCACACCCGCGCGTCTGCCAAAGCAGAGCAGTCCAAGACTGTCCTTTTTCCCTTTCGCCGCATATGCCTCCCGCAGAAAGGCCGCCGTTTCCGTTTCGCCCTGCATGCTTGCGGAACAGTCCACAGCAAAAAGCGTTGTGGTAATATCCGCCTGTCTGGAAATCCATGGCCCTGCCATTGCCAGCACCAAAAACGCGCAGACAAGGAACCTCATTCCCGTCTGCATCTTTCGCTGGAATGCAGAGGGAAAGTTTCCTTTTTTCGCCATATAGCCCAAATATACCGCCAGCGCCGGCAGCAGGAGCAGCCAGAGCGGCTTTGTCCACTCAATCCCCACGGCAATTCACCCGCCATTCTATCGCTAAAACCAGCAGGAGCAGCAGAAGCGCACCATTGCGTATATTCCTGCCCATGCTGACTGTTTTCGTTTTTCCGGCTTCATACGCCGTTGCTTCGCCCGCAGGCAAAAGGCTGGATTCCAAACCGTTCCTGCCGTTTACGCCGAAGGCTGTCTGTGTCAGATTTCCTTCCCCGTCTGCCTGTATCAGACGGTAAATGCCCGGTTCATCTCCGGAAAACGCCCTTGGCGGGAACGGCGGCGCGATTTCTGTCCGCTCGCCTGCCGGCGTTTCTATCCATGCCTGTTCTGTTTCCGGCAGGAGCGAAGGCTCTATGTCCTCCCCCGCTGCCGCTCCGGCAATATCTGCCGTATTCTGCGGAAAATACCATTCCATCAGGCCATGCAGCAGCACAGGGAATCCTGCTGTCAGCGGCAGGTCTGTATCATGCAGGTCGAAGCCGAAAACGGCCGTTTTACGCCCGTCCCGCTCGCCATAAACGGCAATGGTCTGCCCGTCCGCACGCAGCAGGGAGCGTCCCCATGATTCCGAAAGCGTCCTGCCCTCAGCAATATCAAACGATACGTTTTCCGCCCCTGTAATGTCTTTATTTTCCACACCGCGCGCCCTGCCGGAAAAACCACGCGTTCCGCCTTCCCCGCCGTTAAACTGCATGAGAAAGCCATGCTCCGGCAGGGTTTCCGGCAAAGCCCCGTCAAACACATAAAGCGAATACCCCGAAAGGTTTTCCGCGTTTTCCGGACTGGTTTTATAAAGCTCAAGCTGCCCCATCACAGAAAGGGCTTTTTCCAGAAACAGGTTCTGTTCTGTCACAAGCAGGGCTTTCCGCTTTGAAGTGCCCGCCACACCCTGATACAAAACATCATCCGCTGTCAAAACGTCCTCCGGAAAAATCCGCGCCATCAGCGTTTCCGTCCCCAGAGGGATACCGGAAAACGTCACGTCCTGTGCTTCACCTGCTGCCAGTTCCACCGAAACTGTGTCAAACGCCGCGCCATCAGCATAAAGCGTCACTGTCCTTTCGCAGCTTTCTTTCCCGTAATTTTCCACACGGGTCAGCACAAGCAGGCCGTCCTCCTGCTCCCTGCCGGAAAGCAGAGTCAGCGCGGCATTTTCTCCGCCGCCGTTCAAAACGGTTTCCACTGCCGAAAGCCCGTCCAGCTGTCCATAGTCATCTGTAAACAGCAGGATTTCCCCGCCGAGCGCATTTTTTTCTGTCTGCAAAAGCGATTTTGCCATCTGCCAGTCTGCGCCGCCCGCAGTAGGCTGCAAAGCGTCCAGCCGCCGCAGTACGGCCTGCGTATCCCTTGACGCACTCAGGGCAACATAAGGTTCCTCTGTAACCGGAATCAGCGAAAAAGAACTGCCTGCCGGGGCATTTTCCACGATATCCCGCGCCGCCTCCTTTGCGGCTGCAAAGCGGCTTTTGCCGACGTCCTCCGCCTGCATGCTCATGGAGCAGTCCAGCGCAAGCACATAATCCGTCACCTGCATTTTCCCCATGATAAAAGGTCCCGCCAGCGAAACTGCCAGCAGAACAGCCGCCGCAATCTGCAAAAACATCAGCAGGTTTTTACGCAGCTTCTGCCATGGCTGTGCAGATTTTGTTTCAGGAAATGCCTTTTTCCAAAGGTACAGGCTGGGGATTTCCTTTTCCTCATATTTTTGTTTCAAAAGATACATCAGCACGATTACCGGCACAGCCAGCAGTGCCAAAAAGCCTAATGGCGACGCAAAGCGCATAAAACCACTCATTTCTATGTAAAATAAAACCTTTAACCCCTGAGGGCTCTGCCCTCAGACACCCGCAAGGGGTTTCACCCCTTGACCTGTCTGCCGCTGCTCCCTGCGGCAGATTGCCGCAAATATCCGCAGACGCCACAGACTTCCCTGCTTCCATTTACGAAACAGTGCCAAAAAGCCCAAAAGCAAAGCGCATTAAAACACTCTTTTACAGGAAAAGATTTGATTGAAGACCCTGAGGGCTCTGCCCTCAGACACCTGCAAGGGGTTTCACCCCTTGACCCGTCTGCCGCCGCTCCCTGCGGCGGATTGCCGCAAAAAAGAAATCAATCATGCAACCCTGTCAGCCAAAGAATCCCGTCGGCGTCTCGTTTTGCCCTGAAAACAACATTGTCCACAAAGTTGATTTTCTCATCAAAGGACACAGAATACTCTTCCATGGAGATATATCCACACACACCGCAGACTACCTGACTTCCATTCACAAACGCAAGCTGTATCATGCCTTCACTGACAGATTCCTCCAGCCCTTTTGCGGAAATGCCCATGATTTGCTCCATTTCTTCCCTGCTGGCATATGGTTCAAAGGTATACACTGTATCCCATGCAAACGGGACAATTTCATTCAGCGTAACCTCTCCGCCCTCCACTGCCGCCATTGCCTGCCGCAGTGCTCTGCGGCGGTATATCTCCGCCGGGCTGCCGAAAAATGCATACCCCGCAGCCGACAGCAGAATCAGCAGAACAACTGCATTTGCAAATTTCCTTTTTTTCAAGCTGTCATCTCCCTATTCCAGCGCAGAGAAATACTCTGCCACCATTTCGCGCATACCATACGGCACGTTTTCTTCTTCCAGCGTTTTCATCGCCTCATTACGGTAAGTCTGGTAAACCCGTTCATAAGGCAGGCTCTCCCCTGCTTCGCCCATCGTGCGGTGTTCCGTCATGCTGGTCTGGCCGCCTTCATTTTCCTGTCCTTCCACTTTCGCGTCAAATCCGGCTTTTCCTTCCGCATTGCGTGTGAAAACACGTTCCGTTTCCTGATGCCCAAAGCCGCGCCCCTGCCCCTGACCTTGGCCTTGCCCCTGGCCCTGTCCATTACCTTGACCCTGTCCCTGTCCCTGTCCTTGCCCCTGACCTTGGCCTTGCCCCTGTCCATTGCCTTGCCCTTGGCCCTGTCCCTGCCCCTGTCCTTGGTTCTGCCCCTGATTCTGTCCTGCCGCAAGCTGCCCGTTCATTTTTTGCAGAGCCGCCCGCAGAGAAGCATTTTTCCCAGCCTGCGCCATCGCGGCGCCTGTCAGCCGTTCCCCTGCCGCCGTCAGATTCGCGCCATTTTCCAATGCCTCCGCCAATGCTTCCAAAGCCTCCCGCAGTTCCTCATCACTCAGTTCTCCTGCGGCCTGTGCAAGCATTTCCGCAAGTTCCGCCTGCTGTTCCGCAGAAAGCCCCGCAAGCTGCTCCATCAACGCCTGCATTGCTGCCTGAATCGCCTCTTTGTCCGCCTGATTCAGAGCGTCCGCCAGCTCTTTTGTCATTTCGTTCTGCTCCAGCCCCTTCGCCATTTCCCGCAGGTCCTTCGGCACGCTGTTCTTTTCCAGCTTTTTCATCTCCTGCTGCGCCTTCTGTACCGCCTGCTCCGCCTCTTTTTTCGTTACCGCTTTTTTGAGTTCCTTTGTCAAAGCCTGCGTCTGTCTGCGGAATTCCGCCCGTTCTTCACTGTCAAGCGTTTCTTCCTTTTCAATCTCTTTGGAAACCTTTTCAATCCGCGCAATCTCCGCCTGCGTATATGCCTCAAGCCCTTCCTCCTTCGGGGAAGGCAGGAACGCCGCGCCAAACGTCAGCACAAGCAGAAGGCAGAGCAGTACAAACGGCTTTTTCGGCGGACGGAACTGGTATTCCTTTGCAAAATCCCGCTCCTTTGCCATTTTCATGCCGTCCCTGACAGCCATTTCCTCCATCTCGTTCCGGCTGTCCCGCGCAAGAAGTTCCAGCGTCGTTATCATGCGCTCCCTGCCGCCGAGCCTGTCCGCAGCCTCCGCGGCCGCTTTCCAGCCGGGGCGTTTCCAGAACAGAGCCATGCACAAAGCCGCCAGAAATCCGGTAAGCCAAAGCGCGCCCGCAGCAAGGAACCGTTCCGGCAGCACCACAAAAGCGGACAGCAGGAATACGGCAAGGGCGAACCCGCTTGCCGTTATCATGCACCATAGGAAATACCGCAGAAAAGCCTCCAGCGTCAGCCTCCGCCGCAGGGGCAGCAATGCCTTGCAAAACTCTTTCATTTACACAGCCTCTTTCTTTTTCCCTTTTTTCCGTTCCTTCTTCGGCTTTCTTTCCGCACCGCCATGTCTGTGTTCCCGTACAGGGTTAATCGCGCGGCAGGAAAGAGCCATAAACAATGCCGTCACAGCCGCATCAAACAGCATGTTCATCAGCCAGATATTTTCCACAATCCAGTTCAATGTGCTGTTTCTGCTGTTCAGCATGGAAAGCAGATTTCTGGTAACGATATTGCTGCCAAGCTGTCCGTCCACCAGCGAGAAAAACGCCACACCCGGATTGGGGATAAGCGTCAGCGCAATCCGCCAGTATTCCGGTTCCATGTTTCTCATGTTTACCGCATTATACTCCCGTACCGCAAAAGGCAGCACAGCCGCAAGAATCGTCCCCAGACAAAGCACGCCCATGATGATATACACCAGCATGATGGAAACAACCGTCCGCTTGAATATGCAGGAGAAAAATACCGAAATCGACCCCAGCATCAGGGCAGTCATCAGCATAAAGCAGACCATCAGCAGGACTGCCGAAATCTTTATTCCGCCGAAATAAAACACCAGCGAGAGCACCGGCAGCGTCCCCACAATCAAAAGCAGTATAAACGCCAGCGATGCCAGCAGTTTCCCCAATACAATGGAAAAGGACGACATTTTCGTTACCAGAAGCAGGTCAAGCGTCTGCCGCTCCCGTTCCCCGCTGATGCTCCCCGCCGTCAGCGCGGGCACAGTCAGCGTTATCAAAGCCATCTGCACCGCCGCAAGCACAACATACAGCACCGTCATAATCTGTGGGTCAAAGCTGTAATCCCAGCCGTCAAACATGCCTGCGTAAATCACCAGACCTGCGCCCAGTGCCGTTACCCCAAGATAAAACGTCAGTACGGCGAAATTTTTCCAGCCCCTGAGGGACGTAACTGCCTCCCGCCGCAAAACCGGATTCATCATACGCTTTCGCCTCCTGTCACCCGCATAAACACTTCTTCCAGATTCCCTTCCTTTTCCCGGAACGCCAGCACCGGCACATCTGCCAGAACAAGCCGTTTCAGAATGCCCGCAAGTTCCTCGTCCGTACCATCGAAATCAAATTCCGCGTCCAGCGTGTTTTCCACAAGCCCCTGCACAGCGGGCTGTTCCTCCAATATGCGCAGCATTTTCTCCATTTCCGCAGCAGGGCGGACATATATCACGCGCTTCTGCGTCAGCCTGTGCATGATTTCCTGCACAGACCCCGCCGCCGCCAGCCTGCCATGGTCGATTATGCCGACCTCCGTACACATTTCCGCCAGTTCCGGCAGGATATGCGAGCTGATTACGATAGTTTTTCCCATCGTCTGCAGCTGCTTGAGGATTTCTTTCATCTCTACCCTTGCCCGCGGGTCAAGCCCTGATGCGGGTTCGTCCAGTATCAGCAGGCTTGGGTCGTGTATCAGGCTGCGGGCAAGGCACAGCCTCTGCTTCATGCCGCGCGAAAGCGAATCCACGTAAAACTCCTTTTTGTGCGTCAAGTCTACGATTTCCAGCAGATTGTCAATCATGGCGCCGCGTTCTTTATAGGGGATTCCATATGTTCCGGCGTAAAAATCCATGTATTCCGTTACTTTCAGGTTATCATACACCCCGAAGAAATCCGGCATGTAGCCAATCCTTTCGCGCAGGGCTTTCGGGTTTTTCGTCGCGTCTGTCCCGTCAATCAGCACACTGCCCTCCGTTGCCGTCAGCAGGCCCGCCATGATGCGCATGGTCGTTGTCTTGCCCGCGCCATTGGGGCCGACAAAACCGTATATCGTCCCTTCCGGCACGCTCAGGCTCAAATGGTCGACCGCCGTAAATTTCCCGTAGCGTTTCACTAAATCTTTAATTTCCAGCAAGCAGACCACTTCCTTTCATTCTCATTCCCGGCACCTGCACGTCGTTATGCTCCCGCAGGAACATCTTCAGCCGTATCTTTCCGTCAGCGGAAATATAATCTTCCGGAGCGGTATATTCCGTAACGCGCAGAATCTCCCATTCTCCTGTGGAAACATTAAGAATCCGCGTTCCTTCCCGCACCGCGTCCCTGTTTGTTTCGTCATTGAACTGGAACAGCTCCAAATCAATTCCTTCAGGAACATCGTAAACAAATTCCGCTTCGCCATCATGATACAAATAGAAAAACTCAACGCCATAGCGGGTATTCCATTCATGCTGCTCCGCCGTTTCCACTGCCTCCGGCAGAATCGCAAAGGACGTGTCAAAGGATTCCAGCTTTGCCAGTTCCGTAGTAAACGTCTGGTGGTAGAGCGTCAGCGCGCTGACAAACGGCTTCTTGCCGTTGATTGTTCCTGTGTTGTCCCAAATCGGCGCTTCGCTGAAAGCATAAAATTCCATTTTCAGCCTGCCGTCCGATGAGAGCCCTTCACTGCCGTAAACATTCGTCTGATTTTCCAGCAGACGCTGTTCACTGCGGATGCGGAAGGCTTCCTCCCGGCTGATTTCGCCCCTGCTCACACGCTCCCGCAATGGCGGCGTATTGCTGCTGTAATCGTCATAAAACAGCCGTTCAAACGTCGAATAGCTTCCCAGACCTATGCTGTCCGGATCCACAGGCTGGTCTATCTCCAGCGTTTCGCCCGCCTGCATCTGCCCGATGCGCAGCCATGTCCCATTCGCGTTCAGTATGGTATCCACAAATCCTGAATTCGTGCCGTTCGTAACCGTACCTTTCAGCCGCCCGTTCTCCAGCCGGAGCGTACTTTCCAGCGCACCGCCGGTCTGCACCGTAGTTTTCGCGGAAAGGTAGTTCGTCTGCCAGCTTTGGTTTCCATAGAACGTAATTTCCGACCTGTTGCCGGAAAGCATTTTATAGCCGCAGTTAACATCGCCCGCCGCAAGGTTATAATAGTAATAGTCCTCCTTTTGCGGGAAAATGTTCAGCTTGTCCTCATTACTGTATGTCAGGCTGCCCGCATCAGCAGATTTCAAATAAATGTCTGTTTCCGCCGCAGCAGTGTCAGCCCCCTCCGCAAGTTCTACCTTTGAAACCATTCGCAGCATACCGTTTCCGTAAAGGCTGGTTCTGGAAACCGCAAAAACCGCCGCCACGAACAAAACTGCCAGAGCCGGTACGGCAATCCAGCCCTTTTCGCGCTTATCCAGCTTTTTCAGTACCAGATAAAGCACAGGGCCCACAATGACAATATAAACCGCCAGAAGTCCCAGCAGGAATTTCACAGTTCCAGTACCCAGAGGCGGGAAATTACTCATGGAACTGTAACGGTAATAGCGGTCATCTGTCATATTGTCCAGCCCCAGATAGCTGTTGTTCGCCATACTGCAAATATTCCAGAGAATAGCGGGCGTTTCCGCCATTGCCGCGACAGGCGTTGTGGCAATGCTGAAAGCCGGCAGAATAATCCTGCCCCCGCCTTCCTTCTTCTGATACGCCAGCACTGCCCCGCTTTCCTGCCAGAGCGGTTCCACGCCGTCGCCCTCCAGAGATGCCAGCGTAACCGGCGTGCCCTGCAGGCTGCCCGCCGTTGTGCCTGTAATCTGTACGTCCGTCGTCAGTTCCAGCCCGCCCAGCGTGCGCGCGCCCGCTTCGCCTGTGCCAATGACCAGCATACCGCCGCCTGTGACCCAGCCGTTCAGGGCATCTCTTTGCGCCTGCGTCAAAGCGGCGAAATCAATGCCGTCTGCCACAATGATGCGGAAATTTTCCATCAATGCCGCGCTGGAAGGAAAGCCTTCCCCGTCAAAAAAATACGTTCCATAATAGAACTTCGCATCTGCTCCGTTGGTATTCGGCGGCATCATGCCCGCCAGAATCTGCATATCCTGCGGACGTTCGCTTAAAACACCGATTGCCAGCATGTTCGGCTCCCTCGGCTTTAAGTCTACGTTTTGCAGGAATACCGTTCGGCCGTTTTCGTCTACCAGCGTAATCTGCAAAAACCGCTGAATCGTCCCTATGTTCAGCTCCAAGTCTATTTTCTGGGACGCACCCTGCAAAAGTTCCAGTTCCTGATAAAAAATCGCATATTCCGCCGCCCCTGATTTCGTACCGTACCATCCGGTATCCTCAAAGGTATACGCCTTTGCCTGCAATTCGCCGCGGAACGGCGCACCGTTATTCGTGATGATGCCCTTCAGGGGCGCGGTTTTCCCGACGATATATTCCCCGTCAAAGCCGACTGCCGCGTCCAGCGTAAACTGCTCCTGTCCAAACTCTTTCTCCTGCCATGTGGAAGGAGTTGCCTGTGTTGTTCCGGTTGTTCCGCCGTTTGTCATCGTAACTGTCTGCGTCGCAGCGGGCGCGGCATACGCGATAAACGGTGTGACCAGCCCCGCGACCATCGCCAGTACAATCAGTACCGCAATCACAGCCGCCGCCGCTCGTTTCCGTTTCTGTTTTTCCTGATATTTCATGTAA
This sequence comes from uncultured Clostridia bacterium, assembly GCA_947036475.1. Classification (GTDB taxonomy): domain Bacteria; phylum Bacillota; class Clostridia; order Lachnospirales; family Anaerotignaceae; genus Anaerotignum_A. The sequence goes on along the minus strand of CAMQRG010000026.1, from coordinate 6,361 downwards.
CCTCCCCTTTCGGATTTGAAAAGCTGTCAAAGACCCATGGGACGCCGCCGCTTTACGAATCCCAAAATCTTTGTAAACACGCTGAACAGATGCCGCTGATATGCATACCGGCGGTAAAAACAGCGGCTTTCCGATTTCCATTATTATACCAAACCGCGTATGAGAATGTTTTAACTCTTTCTTACGATTTCTTAATCTTTTTTTGAAAAATCGACGCGGTATCCAGCCCCATTTCGCCCAGAAAGCGGGAAGGCTCTGTTTCCTTATCGTATCTGCTGCGCACAGCGGAAAGGCAGAGATGCTCCTTTGCACGCGTCATTGCTACATAAAACAGCCGCCGTTCTTCCTCCAGTTCTCCGGCGGTAACACCTTTTTCATGCGGCACAACGCCTTCCACAAGCGTCGGCAGGAATACCTCCTGAAATTCCAGCCCTTTCGCGCCATGCATCGTCGTCAGGACAACTCCGTTCCGCTCCCTGCCATTGTTCTTCGGTTTTTCCTTCATCTGCCGGCTCATTTCCTCCAGCCCTTCGCGGAATGCTGCCGCATCCGCCGCGTCCTTCGCCATTTCCGTAATTTCCTCTGCAATCTCCCATAATGCCTGTGCGCTGGTTTTGCGGTAGGCAGCATACTCCTCCAGATATTCGTCGTAGCCAATCACCTTCCGCACATATTTCAGCCCGTTGTAAGGCGTTTTCTTCCGAATATTCGCCAGGTCCTCCCGCAGATTTTCCAGCTGCTGTTCCTGCCATTTCTTCAATGACGGACAGACAAAAAAACTCCGCAAAAGCGTATACGGCATTTTTTCCACTTCCGCAAGCAGGTCTTTGCTGATATAGCGTTTGGGCTTGTTCAATATACGCCGCAGCGCGCTGTCCGCCTCCTCATTTTCCGCAAGCAGGAGGTACGCCAGCAGGTCCTTTGCTATCCAGTGCTCGTAGATGTTCCCGCCGCTGTCACGCAGTTCGTATGGTATCGAACGGCGGTGGAGTTCCCTCGCAAACACGCCGCACTGCAAATTTGTGCGTGTGATTACAGCAATTTCCCGCATCGGCACGCCATCGTCCAGAAGCGCGGCAATCTTCTCCCCAATCCGCTCTGCCTCCATCGCCGGAGTTGCCGCCAAAAAAAATGTAACTTTCTGTCCTTCCTCCCCTATGCCGGACATTCCTTTTGCAAAGCGCACCCCGTTCTGCGAAATAACCTTTTCTGCAAGCAAAATAATGCGGTCGGTCGAACGATAGTTTATGTTCAGCGTCACTTTTGCCGCGTTCGGAAAGACGTCCTGAAATTTCAGCAGGAAATCCGGACGGGCGCCGCGAAAACCGTAAATGCTCTGGTCATCATCGCCTACCACAAATAAATTCCCATACGTTTCCGCAAGGATACGCAGACATTCAAACTGCGCCCTGTTCACATCCTGAAATTCGTCCACCAAAATATAGCGGAACCGCCCCTGCCAGTATTTCCGCGCCTCCGCATCCTTTTCCAGCAGCCAGTAGCATTCCGTCAGCATATCGTCGAAATCCGTTTTTTCCTGCCGCTCCTTATAGCCTTCATACGCGCGGCAGAGCTTTTTAAACTCCGCAGGCGGGATACCATTCGGCCGAAAGGCAGAAAGCTCCGCCAGTTCGTTTTTCATCAGCGAAAGCTGCGTCAGAAACTGCGCCGTATATTCATCTAAATCCGGAATGTCCCATTCCATTTCTTCCAAAATACCGCGCACCGCGCTGCGGCGTTCTTCCTCCGCCAGCACGCGTTCCGTCTTCCAGCCGTAACGGCTTCTGAGAATACGGAAAAAAATACTGTGGAATGTACCGAAATTCACGCCGTCCGCACCACGTTCTGCGTGAAAGCGTTCCCGCATTTCGTCTGCCGCAGCGCGGGAGAATGTCAGCGCGAGTATTTCGTCCGGACGCGCCAGCCCCTGTTCCAGAAGGCGGCGGATTCGGCAGAGCAGGACGGTCGTTTTACCGCTGCCCGGACCTGCCAGCACAAGCATCGGTCCGTCCTCGTGGCAGACCGCCATACGTTGATTATGGTTCAATTGTTTTTGCATACATTTCTCCTTAAATATTGGGGCAATACCTCGGGGACGCTGTCCCCGAACCCCTGCCAACCCTTTGAAAAGGGTTGGATCCCAAACTTTATTTTGCCCATGCCTTCGCATGGGCGGAATCCAATTTTCGGAAATACAAATTTCAATCATTATAACACACTTTTCCTCTATGCGTCTGCTAAACCCATCTTTTCCAAAAACATGCTGTCCAGCCGCATGGATATGCGGCTGAAATCCCAGGTCAAGGAGGTGGAACCTCCTTGTGGGAGTTTGAGGGCAAAGCCCTCAAGGTCCTTTCTTAATAAAATCTTTCCAAAATCCTAACAATTTCTCTGTTGTAAAAGAAAGCGAAGTGTATTAAAATGCAGAAGTGTATAAAGGCTTGAAAAAACGTGCCCAAATAATATCTGTACAAAAAACAGGAGGTACATCATGAATATCGGTATTTTTTCCGACACATATTTTCCACAGCTGAACGGTGTCGCCACATCAATCCGCACGCTTTCCACCGCGCTTGAGGAACGCGGACACCATGTATATATCTTTACGCCGTCCGACCCCCGCTGCGGAAACGAAAATGAACCCAATGTTTTCCGCCTGCCCAGCGTTCCGGTCTTTTTCGTGCGCAATTACCGCGCCGGCTACATCTGTCCGCCGCATGTACTGAAAAAAATCCATGGCATGAACCTCGACATCATACATACACAGACGGAATTCCCCCTTGGCTTTCTTGGCAAGCTGATTTCCACCACGCAGGGGATTCCTATGGTACATACCTATCATACCATGTACGAGGACTATGTGCATTACATCGGCGGCGGTCATGTTGTCACTCCGGATATGGCGCGGGATTTCAGCCGTATGTTCTGCAATACGGCGATGGACGTCATTGCGCCGACGCATAAAACGGAACAGCTTCTGAAAAGCTACGGCGTGACAAAACCTATTTCCGTCATTCCCACAGGGATAGACACTTCCCGTTTCCAGAAAGCGCAGTATGACCCTGCGGAAATTCTGGAACTGCGTCATTCCCTTGGTCTGGAGGAAACAACACCCGTCATCATTTCCATCGGGCGCATTGCCAAAGAAAAAAGCATTGACGTTGTCATCGGCGCACTGCCGAAACTCCTGGAAAAGCTGCCGAAAACAAAAATGGTAATTGTCGGGGAAGGCAATGAAATCGAAAACCTTGGGAAATTCGCCGAATCCATCGGCGTCAGGGAGCATGTCATATTTACCGGCGGAAAGCCCTGGACGGAAATCGGGAAATACTACCAGCTGGGCAACGTATTTTGCAGCGCGTCCGTTTCGGAAACACAGGGACTGACCTTCGCGGAAGCAATGGCGGGCGGCGTGCCGGTCGTAGCCAAAAAGGACGAATGTATCGAAAACATCATTACAGACGGCGAAACAGGGCTGCTGTTCGAGGACAGCGCGGACCTGCCGGAACTGCTTTACCGCGTGCTGACAGACAAAACACTTTCCGCGCAGCTTTCCGAAGCGTCCATACAGGCAATGGAACGGCTTTCCGTAAAGGCATTTGCTGACAGTGTAGAACAGCTTTACCAGAACATACTGGACAGCGGAGAACGGCCAAAACGCATTTCCGCACCCGTAATCCCACTGGTTATCGGCGCAAAAGCGGCTAAGGGCATCACGCGGATTCCCCGCATGGTAGCCAGACGGTCGCATAAAGTAGCCAACAATCTTTTTGCCGCATCAAAAAAATAATTTGTTATCTGCCAGCCGCCTTAAAAGCGGCTGGCTTTTTTCCACTACAAAAGCCGCAGGTCCCCGACAATTTCATTGTAAACAGAGCTCCCGTCCAGCGTTATGCCAAACGTATCCACCCATAGCGGAATATATCCGCACCGGACTGCCCCTTTGCGAAACTCGGTAAATCCGTTTCTTTTTAATTTTTCCGCTTTTTTTGAAAAAGGGGCTTGACATTTTTCCCATTATCTTGTAAGATAATATTCAGTCGATTGAAAAACCTAAGTTAATATATTGTGTGAGTGTAGCTCAGCTGGATAGAGCGTCTGACTACGGATCAGAAGGTCGCGTGTTCGAATCATGTCACTCACGGAAAAAAGCGTATATCATCTGGTATACGCTTTCTTTTTTTATTCCCCGCAAATAACCATGAATTTCCATAAAAAAAGACGCCTTGCGGCGTCTTTTTCCTCGTGGGATTTTTCGGAAAATATCTTATTTGTCTACCATAGGAGCTTCGTCGTCCATCCAGCCGTCCAGGTTGTTGCTCCAAACATATTTCTTTGTTTCAGATGCAATAACGCCGCTCAGGCCCAGCAGGGCAACCAAGTTGGGGAATGCCATACATGCGTTCAGTGTATCAGCTACGTTCCAAACTACTTCAAGCTGGATTGTGCAGCCAACCAGTACAACGAATGTCCATGCAATACGGAAAGGCATAATGGACTTTGTGCCTGCAAGGTATACCCATGCTCTTTCGCCATAGTAGCTCCAGCCAAGGATTGTGGACCATGCGAATGTAATCAGACCGAATGTCAGAACAGCAGGGCCAACAACGGGGATAGCGTTGAACGCGCCGGATGTCAGGTTTGCACCAGCAAGACCTTCCAGACCAACGGGGTCTTTCAGGATAGCGGATACCAGAACCAGACCTGTCAGCAGACATACAACGATTGTATCCCAGAATACGCCGGACATGGAAATCAGAGCCTGACGGGAAGGGTTTCTCGTCGCAGCTGCCGCGTCAACGATAGGCGCGGAACCAAGACCGGATTCATTTGTGAACAGACCACGCGCGATACCTGCACGGATACACATTACTACACCTGCGCCCACAAAGCCGGCGCCTGCTGCTGCAGGGTTGAATGCGGATGTGATGATTGTCATGAAGGCTTCGGGAATGTAGCTTGCGTTGATGAAGCAGATAACAACACAGCCCAGGATGTACAGACCAGCCATGAAGGGGATAAGCTTTTCACAAACCTTTGCGATAGACTTAACGCCGCCCAGAATAACCAGACCTGTGATAATCATCAGTACGATACCAGTTGCAACCTTGGGAACACCGAATGTGCCGTTTACGGATTCAGCGATGGAGTTACCCTGTGTCATGTTACCGATACCGAAGCAGGCAATACCTGTAAACAGAGCAAAGATGATACCCAGCCATTTCTGACCCAGACCTCTTTCCAGAGCATACATGGGGCCGCCGATGAAGGAGCCGTCTTTTGCTTTAACCCTGTATTTGATAGCCAGCAGAGCTTCGCCGTATTTTGTTGCCATACCGAAAAGACCTGTCAGCCACATCCAGAATACTGCACCGGGGCCGCCCATGCCGATAGCAGTCGCAACACCTACGATGTTACCTGTACCGATAGTAGCCGCCAGAGCTGTTGCCAGCGCACCAAAACCGGATACGTCACCAGATGCTTCTTTATCCGGTGTGATGGAAAGTTTTACACCTGTGAATGTTTTTCTCTGAATCACGCCTGTGCGGATTGTCAGGAATACGTGTGTACCGAACAGCAGAACCAGCATGACCGGGCCCCACACGAAACCATTGATGGTGCTTACAAAATCATTAAATGCTGCCATGTTTTCCCTCCTCTAAACCATTAAACCATGAATGAATGTGCCACAGCGCCGAATTTCTGAAAATCCGAAAAATTTCCTGCACGCCAGCGCATTTCTCCTCTCAGACTTCAGCCGAACGCTTTCTGTGGCGGTAAAAGATAAGTACAATAAAGATGGTACATGAAATTTGGAATGTTTCCCACAAAAAAGCCCGTCTGAAACGGCTCCGCTCCCCACGAAAAACGGAGAAACATTTTTTCCGGCCTTTTTTGAAGAAAAGCTATCCAAAATCATTTTAGCTACATCATTTTACACTGTTTTTCCAGAAAAAACAAGACTTTTTTATATCACTTTTTTAATAAAGTATTTTGCTTTTCCTCCAAAAACATCATTTTATACAATTTTTCTCAAACAATTTTTTCTAATTTTTATTGTATTAGCATAAAAATTAACGCCGTTTTTACACCTTTTCAGACACATATTTCTACGAATAATCCATATGAAAACAGCCGTTTTTCATGAAAATTTGATAAGAAAACAGCTTATTTTTCTAATTTTTCGGGTTTTTCGGAATATCTGACCGTGTCACTGCGGAATATTGTCCATGTCAAAATTTTTCACACAGTTCTTTCTGGACATTTTTCAAAAAACTGGTATAATATAATGTTGTTATACATGAGGATATCATACAGCCTGTCTCTTATACACATCTCCGAGCCCACGAGACGCTACGCT
>CAMQRG010000025.1 GCA_947036475.1 uncultured Clostridia bacterium | reverse complement strand
TACACGTAAGGAGTCGTCGGCAGCGTCAGATGTGTATAAGAGACAGATCCAACGCTGACTGTGCGTCCGTAATTGCCAGTTCTGCGCCGGAAATGACTGCAATGTCTGTACCATTCTGTTTTACGATTGTAATATTCATAACTGCCCTCCTATATTAAGAACCTATCCGTAAATTATCTACGCACATCTTGCTTCATCTTTTCCGGCAGTCTTTGTCGCTTTTCCTTGCCGTACCACTCGGTACGCCTGCAAAAAAGCTCCTTGCCTGCCGAAAAATCTGACTGCGCAATCTGCACGTATCTTATTTATGGATAAGTTCTAAGTCCAGCGGTGCAGATACCGGGTAAGGAATGATGATAACAGGGACATGGCAGTTTGTCAAGGAAAAATTCGGGTAACGTCCGAAAACGGGAAATCCCCTATATTCCTCTCGGAAAACAAGGGATTTTGTCGCTTTATCTGCTGCACATTTCCTGATATTTCTGTATTGCCGCCTGCAATTCTCCATCTGATACATGGTCGCGCTTCGCGACTTCCTGCATGATAGCCAGTCCTTCTTCAAAAAGGTCGTCTTTCCGTTCAGGGTCATTTTCTGTGCTGGTTACGAGATATGTATAGTGCTTTATGACTTCCTCAATAGAGATATATCTGTAATAGGAATAATATTGGTCTTCCAATGCATTTAGTTCCATTTCGGGAATACCGATATAAAAATCCCGAAGCCCGTCTACTGTGTGGAATTTGATAATGGTGAAATCTCCATACAGATAATCCACACTTCCGCCGTCCCTGTATGCGCCGCCTCGAATTTCCTTATTTTCTAAATCCTGCCAGCCTTTTTGCAGAATATCCTGCGGCGTGAGTTTCCCCTCCTGCAATGCCTGTGCCAGCGGGAGTGTCTGCCCGTCTATTGTGATGGAAACATCGGAAAGCCCGTAATAATACAAACTGTATGACTGCGAACCTTTTTCGGATTTCTCATTGACCCGCAGTATTTTCGCCCGTTCCTTTTTTCCAGAAGGTGTGACACTCAACTCAAAATCCAGATTGCCGATGGTATCCCTGTCTGCTTCTATGGCAGGCGGCGGGGTCGTCAGCGTAACGGTTTTGGTATCATTGTCCCATGCAACCTCTTTTCCGACAGCCTCCCCGACTGCACGTATGGGCAGGTAAGTCGTGCCGTTGTATATAAAAGGCTCGGCAGGTGTGGAAAGCTGTTTTCCGTCCACAATGATTTTAATGTCCCGAAACGCCGCAGAGATTTCCCGCGTGCCGTCTTCCGCGGAAACGGGACACGTCCCCAGAACCATCGCACCTAATAAACAAAATACAAATGCTTTCTTTTTCATGAAAATTCTCCTTTCTGCTGTTTATTGCAAATACATTTTACACGTTTCTTTATACTTTTGCAGGGTTTCCTGCAATTCCTCGTCCGACAGTTCATAGAGGTGTGCAGTTTCTTCTATTCTGGCCAGTCCTTCCTCGAAAGTCTCCTGTTTTTGTTCTGGTGTGTTCTTCCAGTAAGCTATATTATTTATATAATGCTCAACAATCCACTCAACAGTAGGAGAATCAAAAAGAGGATAATACGACTCTATCAATTCAGTCATCTTCATTTCTGGAAAGCCGATATATAAATCTTGCGGCGTTTGACTCGACATTGCATAAAGCTGCATAATGGTATAATCTTTACACCAAAACGATGTACCCCCATCGCCTCTGGTAGCGCTGACTGTTGCATTACCGTTTTTTTCTTCGAGCATGCATTTTCGCAAAATATCTATCAGAAAGACTTTCCCCTCCTGCAATGCCTGTGCCAGCGGAAGTGTCTGCCCGTCAATCGTGATGGAAACATCGGAAAGCCCGTAATAATACAGGCTGTACGATTTTGTATCATTTCCTGACCTTTCATTGACCCGCAGTATTTCCGTCCGTTCTTTTTTGCCCGAGGGTGTGATGCTTATTTCAAAATCCAGATTGCCTTTGATATCCCTGTCTGCTTCTATGGTGGGCGGCGGCGTTGTCAGTGTGACGGTTTTGGTATCATTGTCCCATGCAACCTCTTTTCCGACAGCCTCCCCGACTGCACGTATGGGCAGGTAAGTCGTGCCGTTGTATATAAAAGGCTCGGCAGGTGTGGAAAGCTGTTTTCCGTCCACAATGATTTTAATGTCCCGAAACGCCGCAGAGATTTCCCGCGTGCTGTCCTCTGCGGAAACGGGACACGTCCCCAGAGCCATCGCACCCAATAAACAAAATACAAATGCTTTCTTTTTCATGATATTTCCCCTTTCTGAATGAAACCACAACTGATGAGTGTTTTCAATAATGTTCGCCGCAAAGCTCCGCAAGCTGTCGGATAGCCTCATATGCTTCTTCCGGCGGCGTGCCGTCGCGGTTGCAGACTGCGTAAATCATATCCATTCCTTCCCAATAAATGGAACGTCGTTTTGAACGTTCTGTGAGCATTGCGAAGGACTTGTAGTAGTCCAGTACGTCCTGCACAGATTGAAATTTGGAATATTGATTCTGAAATTGGTCATGAAGTTCGATATCCGTATCCGGAGGGCAGATGTAAAAATCATGGCTTCCCGATAATTCATTATATTTAATGATATTGAAGCCTTCGTAAAAATAATTCTGGCTCCCGCCGTCTCGATAGATATAGCCCACGATTTCCTTATTTTGAAAATCCTGCCAGCCCTTTCGCAAAATATCGTCAGGGGTAATCAGCCCGCTTTGCATAGCCTCCGCCAGCGGGAGCGTCTGGCCGTCCAGCGTGACGGAAACCTCGGATAGCCCATAATAATAGAGCGTATACGGCGGCATGGCTACGTCCCCGCTTTCAGTAACCTGAAAAATTGCTGTACGCTCCTTTTTACCGGAGGGTGTGACGCTCAGTGCAAAATCTGTCCGCTCCTCCGCTCTTGGGTCAACAATGAGCCTCGGCGGCGGAGTGTCCAGCCTGACAGTATTGCTGGCGTTATCCCACGAAATATCCATATTGACTGCTTCGCCCACCGCGCGGACAGGCAGATATACTGTACCATTGTATAGGAACGGTTCAGCAGTCATGGAAAGCTGTCTGCCGTCTGCAACGACTTTAATGTTCCGGAAGGACGCAGAAATCTCCTTTGTGCCGTTTTCTGCGGAAACTGGGAACGTCCCCAAAGCTATCGCACCCAGTAAAGAAATTACAAATATATTCTTTTTCATAAGTTTCCCCCTTTTTGTTTATTTTGCTGATTTTCTGCTGTAAATTATTATGCAACTACAAAATAGTATAAAGGAAAGTGCAGGCGGAATCAACAAATAGCAAAAAATGTCATAAAAAAGATAAATAACTGAAATATTATGGTAATATTGCATAAATCACGTCAATGTAAAAAAATACCGCAGGATTTTATCCTGCGGCACAGTCCGGCATTATTCCAGTTTCATTTCATAAGTTACGATATCACCGTCCCAGCGTTTATAATAAAAGTCCAGGGTTTGAGGGTCCAGCCATTTCCTGATTTCCGAGCCCTCCGGCGCGGGCATTTCCCCGATGATTATCCCGCGCACAGGGCTGACCGCTGCCGCCCAGAGTTCCCCGCCCTTTTCCGCGGAAAAAAGGTAGACAGGCGTTTCCATATCCTCCGGCAAAAAAGCATTGTCCGGTATATCGTCCGCCAGATATTCTCCTTTTTGAACTTCCTGAAAAGCGATGTTTTCATAGCCCTGTTCCTGCAAAAGTTCCACCGCATGCGGCTGGGAAATATATCCTGCCGCCAAAACTCCGGCAAACGTCCCTGCCAGAAGAAGACAATAAATAAAAATCAGCATATGCACTGCCTTGAGCCGGTTTGTGATTTTTGGCGGAAGCAGGAGAGCCGGGAACAGAAATATGATTTGAAACGCGGGCACAAAAGACCATTGTTCCCGAAGCCCCAAAAAAACTAAATATATTCCAAGCGGAATATACAGAAAATATAATACACGATTCAGCCGGTTTTCTGTTTTATCCAATGGGGTTGGTTTTGGCGGCTTCATTTCACTCTGGTACCATGCGATTGCAAGAAATATAATAAGAAATACAGCAAATGGAATCGTGCCTGTCCTTAAAACACCTTGGTAAAGCCTGTATTCCACCAGATATGAAACAAAGATTTCTGCCGCACAGCATAAAAGCGCTATACCCCAGACCCATGCCGGCGCGTGTACAAAGCAGAATTTCCCCCATTCTGCATATGCAGGGCGTTCCTTTTCCTTGATTTTTTCCATTTTTCCCCTCCTGTCTAATGCATTCGCAGCCAAAGCTCTATTTCTGAGTTCGTCGGCGCGGGCGTTTCCCCGATGATTACCCCGCGCATCGGGCTGACCGCTGCCGCCCAGAGTTCCCCGCTCTTTTCCGCGGAAAAGAGATAAATGGGATTTTCCCATTCCTCCGGCAGAAAGTCACTGTCCGGCATATCGTCCGCAATCATTCTGCCGTGGGGCGTCTGCTGGAATGTAATATCTGTATAGCCTTGTTCCTGCAAAATTTCCACTGCCTCTGCAACGGAGGTATACCCCGCCATGTGCGGTGCAGTCAGCGTGCCGATTGTCAGCAGGGCATAAAATGCCAGTATCCCCATAGGCGAATTTGTTTTTTGCAGATGCTTTGGCAGAAGAAGCGTGAGGCATGAAAAGCCCATCTGGCAGAGAAATATAATGTAGTTCCGTTCCCAGAAGAAAATCAGGCAGAATACTGCCGCCGCCAGCAGGACAGCGGCAATAAACCAGCTAAAGCATTTTTTTGCTTTCGTTTCCTCTGCTTTTTCATCATCGCGGAAAAATGGCGCGAGAAGAACCGGCAGAGGGAGCAGAGCGAGCGAAAATGTATTGGTTTTTACAATCCCTGCATAAATGGTGTGTTCCATATGGTACATGGTATAAACCGCCGTCAGCCAGCAAAGGAACGCCAGTGTCCACTGCCAGCCGGGCGCGGAATCCGGCCGGAAGATTTCCATATCGTCTCTGTTTTCCATACCAGTCCAGTCACCTCAATCTTTCCAGGCCCACCACTTCAGCTTTGCAGGGTCGTGGACATCATTCTCCGCATAATATACCGCCATACGGTAGACATAAAGCTGACAGCGGTCTATTTTCTGTCCTGTCATAAGACATTCCCTTTCGTATATTTCCTGTGGGTCGGCGCCCCTGAGCGATGCAATGCTGTCAAACCCCAGCATGCGCAGGGCTTCCTCTGTCCGCCTGCCGACATAGGGAATCTGTTGTAAATCCGTTTCCCTCATGAAAACCCCCCTTCCAAAAATGCCCGCAGGGCTGTCAAATCCTCATCATAGATTTCTTGAAGTGCGCGGTTGTAAATTACTGCGGCAGGGTGATAAAGTGCGAACAGAATACGTCCGTCCGGCAGCGGCTGTGGCTTGCCATGGAAATCGCCAATGACGGCAGATTTATCACCTGTCACTGCTTTCAGCGGCACATTCCCAAGCGTCACAATGATTTTCGGCGCAACAATATTGATTTCCTCCAGCAGAAACGGCAGGAAAAACTCAATTTCCTCACCAGAAGGCGGACGGTTGACTGCCCTGCCCGTTTTTGGGCTTTCTTTTGTAGGGCGCAGCTTTACCACATTAGATATGTAGATTTCTTCGCGCTCCAGCCCGACTTTTTCCAGAAAAGCGGAAAGGTTTTTGCCCGCCTTGCCGACAAACGGGCGTCCCTGTTTTTCCTCATCGCCGCCGGGGGCTTCCCCAATCATCATCAGCACAGGTGCGGCCGCCCCCTCCCCAAATACAATCCTTTTTTCCGCGAACGGCATACTGCTGTGCGCCTCTAAAAGCCGCTGTTTCCATTGTTCCAGTCGTTCCATTATAAAGTCCTCCTTTGATGTGCAAAATTTTTGAATTAATTGGTAATTACTTCTAAAATTTAGCCTTTCCACAATGTTATCCACATAATCACAACGTTATCCACAGCATTTTTGTTGATAACTTGTGAATCCCTCTGTATCACAGGCCCGGCAGGGCAATTTTGTATAGTATAGAGCGCCCCTTGCCTATAATTTCGTGGATTGCGACAATTCTCACTGTTTTTTGCACAGATTCTGTGCATAAATCCACAGTTGTCCACAGATTTCTGTGGAAAACGTGTATAAACCGGTGGATATCTGTCCGCCTGCCGGAAAAAGGCGGAACTATGCGCCCCGCAGGCATTCAGCTTTTCCGCATCATCAGCCAGAATACTGCGCACCCGCCCAGAAGCCCGCCGATATGTGCAAAGTTGTCCACATTCGTGTCCAGCATGCCAAGCCCGATTGCCGAAACTGCCAGTATCAGCATGGTTGAGTAACTCATGCCTGTGTAGCGCATGCCGCGTTTTTTCGTCAGCAGGAGCATTGCGCCCAAAAGTCCGTAAATTGCGCCAGATGCACCAATCGCCAGCCAGCCGTTGAAAATGATGCTGCATATTCCGCCGCAGAGCCCCGCCGCCAGATAGAGCAGCAAAAACCGCGTTCTGCCAAGCAGCTGTTCCGCCCGTATTCCAAAGTAATACAGATAGACCCCATTGGATACAAGATGCAGAATACCACTGTGCAGAAACATCGAGGTGAAAAAGCGGTAATACTCCCCGGCTAAAATTCCCTGGCGGCTTAACCCGAAAGCGTATATGATTTCGTTCCGCTGTCCGGAAAGTTCCGTCCAGCAGAGCAGAGCCGCGCACAGCAGGAATATCCCTGCTGTGACAGCGGGAAAGCCGTCTGCCGTTTTTTGCAGAGGCAGTTCCTCCGGCGTTTCTCCGCGTGCAGCGGCGGCAATCAGTTTTTCAATGCCGAGCAGACGGTCGGGCTGTCCGGCTGCCGTCATAACGCCCTTTTTGGGGGAAAAGTCCCAGTAAAGCCGGAAAAAATCATCTTCTGCTCTGTAAAAGTTATCCATTTCCGTTTTTTCCACGTTATCCACATTATCCACAGGACTATCCACACCCATGTTATCCACAGCGACGGAAAGCGCAACCAGCCGCGTACACTGCATGTCCCGCAGCCGTTCCCGCATATCCCGCGCGTAAGCCGTAAAAATTTCTTCCTGCCGTTCATAAGTAGAATTGGATTTGTCCAAAAAATAAATCAGATAAAATATCGGATTTTCCACCCGCCAATAGAGCTTCGGCTCGCTGTCGTCCATCTGGAAAAAGCCGCTTTTGTGCATCTGTTGATGTAAAGATTCCCAAAAATCCAAGTGTTTCGCTCCCTTCGAGAAATTCTGCGCCCCAGCCCTTCAGAACCGGAAAGCAGAGCTCTTACTCAATAGTATACCATAAATTTGCAAAATTTGCTGAAAAAAGGAAAAGACCCGCCGCTGAAAGCGATGGGTCGGAAGCGATAAGAAAGGGGGTAGCTTTCTTACCATAAAAAGGAGTCCTTATTTTAGGAAATCCATGGATACCGCGTGTTATACACAGGGAAGATACGGTTATCCACAAATTTATCCACAAACATAAGATATCATAGTTTTTTATCTTTGTCAAATGTTCTTCTGATTTTTTAAGTATTTTTCATTTTCTCAACCACAATGTATTATGTCTGATTCACAGGAAAATTCCAAGTATAAAAATACCGGCTACGCCAGGCAGCCCCAAAAGACCCGAAACCAGCAATGTGACCGGATTTGCCGCCACTGCCGCCCCAAGGCTCTGCCCTGCCCAGAGCAGGCACCCGCCTACTGCCGCTGAAAACAGAAATTTTGCAATTGCTTTCAGCGGCTTTGCCAGCGCAATCAATGCCAGCAGAAGCAGACAGGTAAACAGCATAATGCTGATGACCATTGTATTCATTTTCATTCCCCCTTATTGTTTTCTTTGAGCTTCAGCCGATTTTCCGGAAATCGGCAGTCAGCCCCATTTCTTTGGCGGCTTTCAGGAAATATTCATATTTCTTGTGCAGGGCAATGATTTCATAAATGCAGCTGTCAATCAACGCCTCGTCCGTCACGTCCTCAAAGGTCTGTCGTGCCCCTTCCAGCTGTACCTGTATCTGTCGTATGGAATCCAGTATCTTTTCGCCCTCGTCTGCTAGCTGTGCCGCCTTCCGTTTCATAATAAGCCTCCTTTGCTCCTTGCTTTTACCCCTAATATAAGCAGAAAGCGGCAGTTTTATTCCCTTTTACTGCCTGTTTATCCATTTTTTGCTGGTTTCTGGCGGCAAAAAACCCGGCGAAGCCAATCAAAGGCTCCAGCCGGGTTTTCCTGTGCCGCCGTAAACATTCATTTCGGCGCGTAATATTTGCCAATTAAAGTATCTGTTTTCATATCAATCAAATCAAAATTGCTCTCAGCTTCGTTGTATATATAACGGTAATTCCGGTTAAGCTTGGCGCGGCGGCTTTTGTCACCCCAAAGCAGAGGCTTTGCGTGTTCCGGCAGTTCGGGCACGACCCATCCCGCATAGCCCGCATACCGCGGCGCACCGCCATACCGTATCAGCAGACTGCGGTATTTTTCGCGGAAACGCTCCAACTCCGTCCATTCGTTCTGTTCCCGCGCGCCGCGCAGAGATTCCTCAATATAATCCAAAGGAGTTTCGTTCTGGTAACGGCTGTTTGCTTTCGCGCTGTGTTTCAGCAGAAGCTCCGCCGCCTCAAGCATATGGTCGTCCATTGCGGTAGGCCATACAAAGCACCAAAGCGCACTCATTTCGTCCTCATTTTTTATCCGTACATCCAGCCCGTAGCGGAAAAACAGTTCCAGCAGGTCAGGCAGGTATTGCCCGCTTTCGCGTACTTCGCCGTTTTCGTCCACATATTCCCCGTAATATTCCAGTATCGTCAGGAATACATTGCGCTCCGCACCGATTTTATTTAAGTCTGCACCCTGCCCTAAAAGAGCTTCGATGCGCTCCATGTTCGGCGGTATCAGTCTGGCTTCATAAATCAATTCGTTTTCCGTAGCGGAAAACGCCGCATCATATCTTTCCATGCATGGATTCCTCCTTCCCCTGTGGTTTTCTTCGGTAGGCTGGTATTATTGTACACTATATCAGATGAAATGTCACTATTTGTAAATCTAAATTGCATGGTAAAATTTATAAACCATGGTGTTTTGTGACAGGAGAAGGAATGAGATGGGTTTTTTCAAAAAGTTTTGTACAAAAAAACAGCGGCTTTGTGTAAAAACCGCTGTTTGAATGAGCGTTGCCATACTATTCGTATTTACATAATGTATTGCCCGGCAAAGTTTGGGCGGAGAACAGCAAGGTCCATTACTTCCGCAAATCGTCCAGTAACTGCGTTTTCCCTTCAGTCTTTTCGTCTTTCATCTTGATAACCTTCGCAGGCGACCCAGCGGCAACTGCCCCGGCCGGAACATCTTCCGTCACAACTGCGCCGGCAGCCACAACGGCATTTTCACCAATCCGCACACCTTCCAGCACAACGGCATTTGCGCCAATCATTACGCCATCTTCTACAATAACAGGCGTCGCGCTGGGCGGCTCCAGTACGCCGGCCAGTACAGCCCCTGCGCCGATGTGAGCGTTTTTGCCCACTGTCGCGCGCGCACCCAGTACCGCGTTCATGTCAATCATTGTGCCCTCGCCGATTTCCGCACCGATGTTGATAACAGCGCCCATCATGACAACGGCATTTTTACCGATTTTTACCCTGTCGCGAATGAAACAGCCCGGCTCAATTCTTGCTTCAAGGTTTGTGATATCCAGCATTGGGACTGCGGAATTTCGTCTGTCATATTCTGTGTAGTTGTCCTGTATGCGCGCGGCATTGGCGGCAAGTACCTCCCGTACAGCCTGCGCATCTCCAATCAGTATCCAGAAATCCCCCGCGCCGAACAGCTTTACCCCCTCCGGCACAGCCGCGCCCGAAAGGTCGCCTTTCACATAAACCTTTACAGGCGTTGCCTTTTTCGCTTCTTTGATGTACCGCGCGATTTCGTAAGGGTTCGTCATATCGTATTCCATTGTATTCACTCCTTTTTTCGTATTTGTTCCTTATTATATATGAAAAATGGCGTTTTTCCAATATCCTGTAAAAAATAAATTGACAGCAGTACAGAAAAGTGGAACAATAATCCCAAACAAGCGAGAGGGGACAGAACGATGGACGCATATTTTGAAGGACTGAAAACATATTTGCAGACCGTTCGGCGGGATTTGCACAAAATTCCGGAAAGCGGCATGCAGGAATATAAAACGGCGGCATATCTGCGCGGAAAGCTGGAAGAACTGGGGCTTTCCGTAGAGCAATGGCTGGAAACGGGGCTTTCTGTGGTGTTCGGGGAGCACGGCGAAACGGCGGCTTTCCGCGCGGATATGGACGGGCTGCCCGTTGCGGAGCCGGAAAAACCGTATGCCTCCTGCCATAGCGGCATGATGCACGCCTGTGGGCACGATGGGCATATGGCGATATTGCTGGGCTTTGCCAAATATCTGGCGGACCACCCGGCGGCGTATGAAAACCGCCGTATCCTGCTGATTTTCCAGCCTGCCGAGGAGGGCCCCGGCGGCGCAAAGCCCATGATAGAAGCGGGGATACTGCGGAAATATGATGTAAAAAAAATCATTGGCTGTCATATTTTCCCGCAGGTTGAACAGGGAAAAATCGCGTGCCGGAAAGGCGGCATGATGGCGCGGAATGGCGAGGTTACGCTCCGCATATACGGAAAAAGTGCGCATGGCGCGCAGCCGCAGCTGGGGGCGGACGCTGTGCTTGCGGCGGGCGCAGTCATTACCGCTATCCATACGATACTTTCCCGCAATGTTTCGCCTTTGGAAAGCGGCGTGCTGACATTTGGCTCCATACATGGCGGCGAAGCGTGCAATATCATTGCGAAAGAAGTCGTGCTGGAAGGTACGATGCGCGCATTCAGCGACGCGGCGTATGAACGCATGGAGGAACGCGTGCGGGAGGCTGTTGAGGGCGTTGCGGCGGGCTATGGCTGTCGGGGCGAGGCAGAGTTTCGGCATATGTACCGCGTGGTGTGGAATGATGCGGGGCTGACGGATATTCTGCGGGAGGTCTGCGGCGCGGCGTATGAGGAAACAGAGCCGTATATGCTGGCGGAGGATTTTTCGCTGTATCAGCAGGAAATACCGGGGCTGTTCTTTTTCCTTGGCGCGGGGAATCAGGAGAAAGGGTTTGTGTATCCGCTGCATAGCGCGCAGTTTGATTTTGATGAGGAGATACTCTGTAAAGGGGTGGAGGTGTATGCGGGGTTATTGGAGAAAATTTGAGGATAAGTAGGATTTTTACAATAAAAGGAGCGGCTTTGTATGCCGGAAGTATCCCTTCGGGGAGGTACTGAACGTTAGGTAATGGCAATTGCCATTTGGTTTTTGGCAACGGGACTAATCCGTTTCTGTACTTTTTTTGAAAAAAAGTACCAAAAAATGTGGGGGAACCGTTTCGAAATGGTTCCCCCACACCCCCTCCAGACGAAACAAGGGGAACGCTGTTCCCCTTGCTAATCCCCTCCTGAAAGCGGTTTGCTCAGCAAACCGCTTATTTTGTTCATAAACGATTTTATTCATTCTTCCTTTTTACTCTGCTCATCGAATTTTTCCAGACAATTGCGGAAAGAGTTTATAAATTTCTCTGTCTGGTCGTACAATAAATACGCCGCGAAACTTCGAGTGTAATTTTCTTCGCAGACTTCCGGTTTAACTAACGATTCCCACAAAACAAACGCGACTCCTGAAAGCATTTCAATTTGAAAAACCAAATCTTCTAATTCAGTAATAAAATTTTTTTGTCCTGCCATAATTTCCCTCCTGTTTTTTCAGTTTAACAGAAAAAGTATTTTATTTTACGTCATGTAAACGTAAACAAAAAATTTTTGCCAAAGCTTCCCTCAGTATTGGCGTTTGGATTATCTAAGTGTAGCCGATTTACCTCAAAAAATGAGACTTTTTGCAGAAAAGGCTCTGTTTTTTGAGGGGGTCGCGGGGATAGTTTATCCCCGCGCCGTTGAGGGGGGTTTGGGGGGATATCCGGAAATCCCCCCAGTTTTGGGTACTTTTGCAACAAAAGTACCTCCCCGAAGGGATACTTGTGACTTATAAAGCCGTGAATTTAGATATTAAAAAGATATCATATATTCTGCTATATGTCAATATCATGTTGATATCTTTTTGATTACTTGATAAAAGATACTGAAACGATATAATATTGATATCAGACAAAAGGAGGTTTTTACATGACACAGCCAAATCCATACCCATTGAGAGTAGAAAAAACAATCATGGAAAAATTCAAAGTCATTGCATCTGAAAATGGGCGTTCCGTTAACAAAGAGATTGAAATGCTTATGAAGCAGGCCATAGCAAGCTATGAGCAGAATAACGGCCAGATTGAAATTCCGGCCCTGAATGATTAAACAGAATTTTCCCCAAATGCCTTTTGGAGATAACAAATGGTTTTTTCTCTATATTTTTCAAAATCTTTGCACATTTTTTCCCATTCTTAATAAAACTTTAATATTTTTTCAAAAAAAAGTCGAAAAATAGATTGAGTATTTTAAGGGAAAGTGCTATACTTGTGGGGTACTACACCATTATTATTTTTTAGGAGGGAATGTGTCATGAAAAAATTTATTACATTTGTATTGACCGCTGCGATGGCAGTTTCCGCTTTGGGTGTAACCGTATTTGCTGAAGATGCGGCTCCCGCAGAAACTCCCGTAGCAACGGAACCGGCAGAAGGCGAGGACGCTGACAAAACAGAGGCTCCCGCTGAGGGCGAAGCACCCGCAGAAGGCGAGGACGCTGACAAAACAGAAGCACCCACAGAGCCCGAAGCACCCGCAGAAGGCGAAGACGCTGACAAAACAGAGGCTCCCGCAGAGGCTGACAAGGCAGACGAAAATGCTGACCCTGCAAAGGACGCAGAAGCTGACAAAACAGAAGCTCCCGTTGAGCCGGAAGCTCCCGCTGAAACAAAGGAGCCCGAAGCTAAGGCTGTACCCATTGCTGCACCTGCTGCAAAAGCAACAGCAGAGCTTTCCAATGCAAAAGTTCTTGTAAACGGCAATGCAGTTGATTTCCAGGCTTACAACATCGGCGGCAACAACTACTTCAAACTGCGCGACATCGCGGTTGCACTGAATGAAACAGGTTCTAATTTCGATATCGGCTACGATAAAGCAACAAGAGCAATCACTCTGATGAAAGGCACAGCTTACACAGGCGCAAAAGAAGCTGATGCAGCTGCAACAGCAGGCAAAAAAGATGCAACGCTTTCCAACCAGAGTGTTACACTGGACGGCGCGGCTGTTTCCCTGACAGCTTACAACATCGACGGTTTCAACTACTTCAAACTGCGTGACCTGGGCGATGCTCTGGGCTTTGAAGTAGCATGGGATAAAGAAGCTAAGACAATCGCTGTTACAGCTAAGGCTGTAGAAGCTCCCGCAGAGCCCGAAGCACCCGCAGATGACAAGACAGAAGCACCTGCTGACGATAAGACAGAAGCACCCGCTGATGACAAAACAGAAGCACCTGCTGATGATGCAGCAGAAGCACCCGCAGATGACAAGACAGAAGCACCTACTGATGACAAGACAGAAGCGCCCGCTGATGACAAGACAGAAACTCCCGCTGACGACACAGCAAAAGCATAAGAATAAAAAACAAAGCGGTGAAGGCCAAAAGGCTTTCACCGTTTTTTATGTGTATCAAAGTGCATTTGCAGGGTGCGGGACAGCATTCCTCAAAACCTTCCGCCGCCCCCGCCGAACGACCGCCCGCCGCTGCTCCGGAACGTGGAGGACCCTCCGCCCCAGGA
The DNA here is from genome assembly GCA_947036475.1 of uncultured Clostridia bacterium. GTDB lineage: Bacteria > Bacillota > Clostridia > Lachnospirales > Anaerotignaceae > Anaerotignum_A. The sequence goes on along the minus strand of CAMQRG010000025.1, from coordinate 3,621 downwards.
CCCGCCGCTGCGGTTATTATTGTTGTTCTTGGGTATGGGCGTTCTTGAGGTGTGCGTACTGGCAAACGTGTTCTTATCCACCGTAATGTTTACGCCGTTGTCCTTCAAATAAGCCCTCCCGTCCGTAAAAGGCTTGATGTTCCGGCTCCCGCGCCGCATGAACGCTACGCCGATTCCCGCCGTTATCAGTGAAAACAGCCCTGCCGCACCAAAAAGCAGTGTGGTCCGTCGTTTCTCCTGTTTTATCTGGTATTCCGAAACATATGCGGGATTTTCCTGATATTTTATGTATTCCGCATTGTAATGCTCCACACTGTCGCAGAGTGTTTCCATCGCGGAAAAATATTCCCCTTCCGAAAGCTGCCTGCGCATATCGTTCCAGATACGGTCGATGTAATAATCCGTAAATACTGTTATTGCCCGTCCGCAGGTGACAATCTGCGCATCGCGTTCGCCCATGTCTACAATCATAATGATGCCGCTGTAATCCGCGCCAATACCGAAGCCGTTCTGCTCATAAAAATCTGCCGCGTACCGCTTGGCCTCTATTCCATGTGTGCTTTCCGTTGTCAGAAAAACCATGTCCATCTGCCAGTTTTCCTGAATCTCCTCTGCGCGGTTTTGGAGGGCGGCTTTTTCTTCTGTGGTGAAAAGCCCTGCCAAATCGTAAACCCTGCCTGCTGAATCAGTTTCCAATTCTGCCGCAAAAGCCGGAACGAACGCCAGAAGCATTATACAAAATGCCAGAAGCATTGCCGCAAATTTTCTTTCCGTTCTCATACCAGCCCACCCCCGATCAGATACACCAAAAGCCCGCTGATGAGGAACGTGATGCAGAAAATAATGAGAAACCATTTCACACTTTGCCCTGTACTGCATGGCAGTTCGCCGACAATTTTACCTGTCTGTCCGTTCATGGCGAATAAATAATCCTTATCTTTGTACCTGCTGACGAGCAGCCAGACAGGCAGAAGCATATATGTCTGCCGTTCAGACAAAAAATCCGTCCGGCATTTCACGCCATAGACACGTTGGTAAGGCCGCCCCTCTGCTGCCTTGTATTCCACGCCCGGCGTAATCCGTTTCGTCATGCGTTCATAAAGTTCCTTGGGCAGATAGGTGTATTTTTCCGCCAGAAAGCCGCTGAGATAGCCCATGTGAAAAGGCTTTTTTCGCTCCAGATAAAACGGTTCCAGTGCGTCCATCATATCATCTGGCATTTTCTCCGAAGCGTCCAGAGGAATATTTTCAAACGCCAGCCGTCCCGCGCGGTGGATGTGGTAAAGGTCGGTTTTGGTATAAATATAATTCGTATCGCGCCATGTTGTAACGTTTTCACCTGTTGCATGGTAATCAAAATCCGCCTTGCAGTCGAACAGCCAGAAGGGAACATAAACGCCTGTAATTTTTTCCAGCCGCTGTTCGTCCGTATAGTTCTTTGGCAGGAGTTTTTTCCCTTTGCAGAGCTGCAAAAAAGCCTTTTTGGCGTCCTCCTTATCTGTTTCAAAGGGAAGGATTGCGGCTGGCCGGTATTCGCCCGCAAGCTGTTTCGGCAGTACAGTGGGATTGCCGCAGAAAACGCAGAATGTTGCGGCAGTCACGTCATCGGTCAGGATTTCCGCCCCGCAGGAGGGGCAGGAATACGCGCGCATGTGCGCTGTATCCGCTGTGGAATTGGAAAGGTTTTCGGTAAAATGAAATTGCAGTTCGGTTTCGTCCGCGGGTGCATCGGCTCTGGGGCGCACGTTGTAGCTGTCTGTTTTGGTTTCTGCGCCGCGCTGTTCCAGTTCCTGTGCGTTGTATGTATTTCCGCAGTAATCGCAGGCCCAGCCCTGTGCCTTGCCGTCAAAACGCAGGTAAGAGCCACAGCCGGGGCAGATATAGGTCATAGTCTGTTGTTCCGTATGTTCCGGCATTTTTCTCACATCCTTCTGCAAAAAGTCCATAATAAAGAAACGGCTGAAAAAGATTTTCCAGCCTTGTCTGAACATATAAAAACTTATTCTGAGGGCTCTGCCCTCAAACTCCCGCAAGGGCTGAAAGCCCTTGACTCATCGGCCAGCCGTGTCTTACACGGGTGGATTTTTCTGGTACTGCCGCGCCTTTGCACAGCGAAAAACGGGTCAGGGTTTTGGTGACGAAGTCCCAAGGTTCTTTTTTATTTATTTTACACCGTTCAAATAATTTACAATAGCGGCAGGCATTCGTTCGCACGCCATTTCCGTCTGTGTTGCGCCGAGTTTCCTTGCCTCCATGGGCATACCATAAACTACGCAGGATTCTCTGGACTGCCCGATGGTATACATGCCTTTCTGCCGCATTTTCAGCATACCCTTTGCGCCGTCCATGCCCATGCCGGTCAGTATCACGCCCATGCCGTCAATGACGTTTTCCGCCATGGAACTGAACAGCACGTCAACAGAGGGCATATGTCCGCTGACCTTTTCTTCCTTCGTACACCGCACAATATGCCGCATACCGGAACGAACGACGCGCATCTGGAAATTGCCCGGTGCAATCAGCACAAGCCCGCGTTCAATCAAATCGCCGTCTTTTGCCTCACGCACCCGCATTTTGCAGAGCCGGTCAAGGCGTTCGGCATACATTTTTGTAAAGCCCTCAGGCATATGCTGTGTCACAACAATGCCCGGTGTATTTTCCGGCAGTTCTTTCAGCACGCTCAGCGTAGCCTCTGTGCCGCCTGTCGATGCACCGATGGCAATGATAAACGAATTCATTTTCAAAGAACCGTTTGTCAGCCGGATTGGTCCATTCTGTACGGGCGCGGCAACCATAGCTGGCACAGTCGCGGGCACTCGTACCTTTGCTACGGATGCGATTCGTATTTTCAGCATCAGGTTCGCGATAAATGCCGTTACCTTCTGTTTATCCATGTCAGGCTTCCGCACGAAATCCACCGCACCGGCGGAAAGCGCATCAAATACACTCAGATTCAGCGAAGAAACGAGTATGACCGGCACAGGATATTTGGGCATCAGCTGCTTTACGAATTCAAGTCCTGTCATTTTTGGCATTTCCACATCTAGCGTCACAACGTCCGGACGCAGGGTGGGAATTTGTCTCATGGCGTCAAACGCGTCCACAGCGGAGCCGATAATCTCCAATTCCGGAAACTTGGACAGATTGTCTGTCAGAAGTTTTCGGAATAACATACTGTCATCTACCACAAAAACTCTTATCCTTTTTTGCTGCATAAGCAAACCCCTCTTTCAAAATCCGGATTTTTATTTCCGGCCGGCCGGCAAAGGCTTACGGTAAGTTGCCGGCATAATATAATCATATTTTGTGGTACTCCGGTTTACGCTTTCAGAATGACCTATCAGCAGATAACCGCCGGGTACGGTAGCGTTATAAAAACGGTTTACCAGCGCATCTTTCGTATCCTGGTCAAAATAAATCATTACATTCCGGCAGAATATCACGTCAAATGGAATCTTAAACTGAATCGGTCCCATTAAGTTAAAAGTACGGAAAATAACATTTTTTTTCAGCTCATCTGAAACAACGACTTTGTCGGCATCGCCGCGCACAGGACGGAAAAAGCGTTTTTTCCAGCTATCCGGTACGTCCCGCAGGGATTTCACGTCATATTCTCCCTTC
>CAMQRG010000024.1 GCA_947036475.1 uncultured Clostridia bacterium | reverse complement strand
CACGTAAGGAGTCGTCGGCAGCGTCAGATGTGTATAAGAGACAGGTATGATAAAATCCGCGCCCATCTGGTCTACCAGCTGTCCCATATCCTGCAGACTTTCCTTTTCAATGGAATGAATGGAATTTGTCATATCCACCACATTCGCGCTCAAATGCTGCGCCGCCAGTTCATAGGCGAGCTTTGCCCGCGCGCTGGCTTCATAAAACAGTATAATGACCGATTTTCCCTGTAAATGGGGCGATTTTTTATTTTTCTGGTTCAGAATATACTTCATCGTTTCCGCTGTATTCAATATATAGCGAATATTCTGCGCGGACATATCCCGCAGCCCAAAAAAATCTTTTTTTGTTAACAGCATATTTTCCCCTCCTATTTCTGCCGCAACCGTTCCAGCAGCGTTTCAAAATAAGGCGGCAATATCGCCTCAAACTCCATATATTCTCCCGTTGCAGGGTGCTGAAAGCCCAGTATCCTGGCGTGGAGCGCCTGCCCCGCCAGAGAAAAGGGCTGTTTTTTTGGCCCATAAACCAAATCCCCCAAAAGCGGGTGTCCGATACTTGTCATATGTACGCGTATCTGATGTGTACGCCCCGTTTCCAGCTGCGCTTCTACCAGCGTAAACCGTTCCAGCCGTTCCAGCACCCTGTAATGCGTTACAGCGCGCCGCCCGCCTTTTTCGATGATTGCCATTTTCTTTCTGTCCTGCGGATTTCGTCCGACAGGCCTGTCCACAGTGCCCTCATCTTCTGTGAAGCCATTGAACACAATGGCATTATATTTACGGGTAATGCTGTGTTCTGCCAGCTGTGCCGCCAGAGACTGATGCGCGGCATTTGTTTTTGCCGCAACCAGCACACCCGAAGTATCTTTATCAATCCTGTGGACGATGCCGGGACGTTTTTCTCCATTGATGCCGGAAAGCTCGTCCCCGCAATGGAACAGCAGTGCGTTTACTAGTGTGCCGGAAGTATGCCCCGGTGCGGGATGCACCACCATGCCCTGCGGCTTATTGATAACAATGACCTCTCCGTCCTCATACAATATATCCAGCGGAATATCCTCCGGCAGTATCTCCGTTTCTTTGACCTCCGGAATCTCCACGTCCATCACATCTTTTTCCCGCAGACGCGTATTGGCCTTCACACTGCCGCCGTTCAAACGGATATGGCCCTGCTCCAGCAGTTTCTGCACGCCGCTGCGCGAAAGGTTTTCCAGATTTTCCGCAAGGAATACGTCAATCCGCTGTCCGGCGTCCTCTTTTTCCGCCACGAATGTAAAATACTCCATAGGCCGCTCAATCTCCTTTTTCCTTTTCTCTGTCCGGCTCAGCGTGCGGTTCTGCGCCCGGTTCTTCCTTTATTACAAAAAGCATCAGGAACATCAACCAGATTACGCCCAGTACCACATAAATATCCGCAACATTAAATACATACCAGTCCATAAACGCAAAGTCAAAAAAATCCACCACATACCCGCGGAAAATGCGGTCAATGATATTCCCCACCGCACCGGAAACAATCATCACCAGCGCACACCGCACCCAACGGTATTCCTTTTCGGCAGGCATTTTTTTATAATAGTAGACCAAAACGCCAACAATCGCGCCCGTCAGTGCCAGTATCAGCCATCTCTGCCCGGAAAACATGCCGAACGCTACGCCTCTGTTTTCCACGAATGTCAGGTCCAGCAGTCCCGGAATCGCAGCTGCGCTCCCGATGGGTTTCAGCCATTCCAGCGCGAGCAGCTTTGTTCCCTGATCCAGCAAAATCAAAATCGCGGCTGCCGCCGCAGGCCATATCCACATATCCATCGTCCTTTACTCTTCATTTCCAAATAAATACAACTTTTCTTTATCTAATCAAATACCCCGCAGCAAGCTACGAGGCATGGATGAAACAGCCGCAGGAATATTCCCGCAGCCCTTCTGTTTTTATTTCTCTTCCAGGGCGGCTTCTTCCTTCTCCGCCAATATTTCGTTTTTATCCAAAAGCTCGATCTCCGCATAAAGCAGCAGCTTCACACGCGTTTTCATCAGTTCATAGCGTGTTTGCAGCGCGTCAATATCCTGTTCCAGCTCATAGGATTTCATTCTTGCCGCCGTCAGCAGCTCCTGCGCCTGCAGCCTTGCCTCCTTCACAATCTGCTCCGCCTCTGCTTTCGCAGCTGTTTTCATTTCCTCCGCAGCTGTTTCCGCAAGCACAATCGTTCGTTCCAGAGTTTTTTCGAGATTTTTATACTGCGCCGCTCCAGCAGCCGTTTCGAGCGGTTCTGCCGGCTTCGGCTGTTCCTTCGGGTTCTGGCTCTCCCTGTAAAGCCTTTCATAGTCTACATAAATGTCGTCCAGAAAAGTATCAACCTCCTCCGGGGAATACCCTACTGCCACCTTTTTGAAATCCTTGGTTGCAATATCGCTCGGTGTAATCACGAAAAAACCTCCTTTTTCATATATACTGCTCTATTTCCAGCACAAGCCTGTCCTTCTTTGTCCGCCCTCCGGCTTCACCGACTCGGAACCGCCCGAACCCTCTCAGGGAAACCATATCTCCCGTTTTCAGGAGATGGGACACATTCGTCACAGCTGCCCAGTTAACAGCGGCTTTTTCCGCGCCAATCAGCCCCTGCACCTTTCCGCGGGAAAGGTGGAACACCTCCCCTGTCACAGCATCCAGCCGCAGCGAAGCCACAGTGATACGCTTTGTTTCCGTCTTTTTTGCAAACTCTGCCCCATTTACTTCACATTCCTCTGCGACTACTGCCGTTTTGGAAACCTGTTCCAGCGTTGCACATATGTATGAAGCAATTTCCGCCACTGCAAAACAGACAGCATCATCTTCCGAAACCAGAATATCGCCAATCTTTCCTCTGTCGATACCCAGCCCCAGCAGAGAGCCAAGGTAATCCCTGTGGCTCAGTTCGGACTGCCCGAATTTCTTATTTTTCCGCCGAATCCGTATCGCACAAATCGGAAACTGTTCCGGCAGGAGTTTCTCCTCCGGCGCACAGAAACCCAGCATGAGCCGCTCGCAGTCCTCCGTACCTCCGAAAAGCACAGTCTGAAGCTCGCCCACATTCCGCAGGCGTTCCGCAAAGCGTCCGCATTTTGCCCTGTCCATGAAATCCGTAAAGGCAGGTTCGCGCCGTTTCATGCAGAAATACGCCTGGTCCAGCGCTTTCGCAAACAGCAGCCGTTCCTCTCCCTCCGGAATACTTTTCAATAATGCTTTTTTATCCATTGATTCACCATTGGTTTATTCCCCATCGGTACGTTGTTATACCATCAGCACATCATCATACCATTTGTATCAACGCCATCAGCAGAGCTTTCACCAGCCGCAGCAGAATCAGTGCGAAAACAGGGGAAAAATCCAGCCCAACGCCGCCGCCCAGAGGCGACTTATCCACCATGTTGCGCACAGGCTGCAAAATCGGCTCTGTCAGGTTATAAAGCAGACGCATGACTGAGCCGCCCTGAAAGCCTACAATCCATGACAACAAGATACGTACCAAAATCAACATCTCCAGCAAGTAAAAGAATATATCTACCGCGTGGAGCAATAATGCCTGTAAATTATTCAAATGATTACCACCTTATCTGCCACTGCTCATCCATGGAAGGAGAACGCCTTTGGTTTTGAGTTCCTCTTTGAAGTCACCGGAAATATCCACATTTTCCGGTGCGATGATAAAGATATTATTCGCAACTCTCTGAATGGAGCCTTCCAGAGAATAGCAGGTTCCGCTCAAAAAGTCCATGATCCTCTGGGCAATGGGATATTCTACCTTTTCCAGATTCACCACAACGGGACGCTTTGTTTTAATCTGATCGCAGATTTCCTGTGCATCCTCATAACATTCCGGTTTGATAATGACTACCTGCATCTGCACATTTGTGTTGATGCTGTAAACCTGCGGATTATTCCTGTTCCCAGCCGAAGATGTTTTTCTCGGCGCAGGCGCAGAATATTCCGTATCACGCAAGCCATATCCGGAGGAATAAGAGTCCCTCTCTCTGGAAGATCTTGGCGGCGCATCCATATAATCATCATCTTCATAAAATTCGTCTTCATCATCTTCATATTCGCCGAACATCAAGTCTTTCATTCTGTCAAATAGTTTAGCCACTGTTCTAATTCCTCCCAGAAGTCTTAATCGTTTTTCTCTCCCAACCGCACGCGTTCCTGCCGTTTTGCCGGCAAGTACGTTTTATCCGCGTTCCGGATATATCCTTTCGCCAAATATTCCGGTTCCTACACGGACAATGGTTGCACCTTCTTCTATCGCGACCTCATAGTCCCCCGTCATTCCCATTGACAACATATCCATTTTTATATTATCAATTTTTTTCGCGTTCATGTCAACCAGTAATTCCCTCATTTGCCGGAAATATTCTCTGTTTTCCTCCTGATTTTCTACAAAAGGCGCCACTGTCATCAATCCACGCACCCGAATATGCTCCATTCCGGCAAGCTCCCTCAGAAAATCTTCGGTTTCCTCCGGCTTTACACCGAACTTGCTTTCCTCATCTGCCATATTGACTTCGATCAGGATATCCATGACCCTTCCAGCGGCAGCCGCCCGCTTTTCGATTTCATCGGCGAGCTTCCGGCTGTCCACAGAATGAATCATATCCACCTTGTCTATGATATATTTTACCTTATTTGTCTGCAAATGTCCAATCAGATGCCAGTGAATCCTTTCTCCCTCCGGCTCATATGCCGCCATCGGCTCATATTTCTCCATAATCTCCTGCACTTTATTCTCCCCCAGCGCAAGCAGGCCGCTTTCCACAGCCTCCCGTATGGTTTCCACAGGCTTTGTCTTGCTGACCGCCAGCAGCAGGATATCTTCCCGTTTTCTGCCGCTCCGCTCCGCAGCAGCAGCAACCTTTGCCTCTACTGCCTTTATATTTTCACTGATACTCATGGTACTCTGCCTTCTTTCTTAGCAAACTTTTCAACATTCTGTCTTTTCCGCCGCATGCGTTCTTTCACAGATACGGCGTCAATATATGCTCTGCCCTTCCGTCACATTTTTCGCATCGGAGACAATCGTGTCATATGGCTGCAGGCCGGTATTCTGCCCCGCTTTCACAATGGCATATTCCTGATTCTGCTCTACAATCTCCACGACCACAAAACGTGCCATGGAACTGTTGGCAACATACACCCCTGTCTGCAATGCCAAATCCGAAACCGTATAACGTTCCGCGTTTTCGCCTTCGCCAGTCAGTATGACGTCACCTGTTTTCAATGTGCCGTTATTTTGCTCCACATAGGCATTTTCCCCGTCGGAAGCAACGACCGTCACTTCAAGGAAACGTCCCTTTTCGCCGTTTGCCAGCATTACACCCTTGCTCACGCCGCCCTCTACGATACAATTCAGAGGGATACGCAGCAGAGATTTTTCCACAATGGCGTCATTCGGAATTTTCAGACCTTCCACCGCCTTGTTTTTCAGGCTGAAGGAAACTGTCCGCCGTTCCATAAAGCTCTCCATATATTCATAGCTGGAAAATACAACCTTCGTTTTTTCCTCACCCTGCTCGATGCTTTCCACCGATGCACTCACGCGCAGGGTTTCTTCCTCCGTCACAATATCCAGCGAACGGGTATCGCCCTTTTCCCAGCCCAGCGTATCCTGAACAGGCAGAAAGGCAATGATATACCATTTATTGCTGGAAACAATCTTAAACAGCGGATCACCCTCCGCTACCGTCTTGGCTTTAGAGATATACTCCGTATCCGCGCCGCCAATCTGCGCTTCCGTAATGCCGTCCAGCGTATCCGGCGTGAGGGTTTCCTCCAGCCCGTCATAACTCAGGCAAAGTATGCCGCTTTCCCGCGTATTGATAGAACTCATGCTTTTCGCCAGCTGCTGCTGGTAGGAACTTCTTTCCTGCGTCAGCTGGGAAAGGCTGTCCACATTTTCCGTCAGCCAGATTTCATTTCGCTGATCCATAAAGGAGCTGACCTGACTTTTCATGGTATACATATAAGAAACATTTGATTTCATGGAACGTCCGGCATATGTATCTATTGTACGGGTGATATTATCTTCCAGACGGGCAATGTCCTCCGAAAAAATGGAAAGGTCTGTCCGCGCTTTCTGCGATTTCAGAATATCCAGATCAATCGCGTCCAGCTTGCCTTCCAGAACGTCCGTGGAATCCGTATCCTTGACGGTACAGACTGCTGCGCCCTTCATCACATAATCCCCCTGAGAGTATTGATAGAACGGCTGGCCGGAGCGGGTGCTTGTCCCAACGTATTCATCCCGCACAATCAGACCTGTATGCAGCTGCGGCGCAGTAATGCTGCCATATTCCACCGTTTCCACGTTGATTTCCGATTTTCTGGACGCCAGCAGGAATATCTGCCCGCACAAATAGAGCGCAATCATCGCAAAAATCAGCAGGGGCATTACCATATACGCGCGTTTACGCTTTTTCCTCTGCTTTTTCTGTTTTTTTGCCGTTGCGGCCGGCGGCGGATAACTCTGTGGTTTCCGCGTCTGCGCCTGCCGCTGTTTCCTCTGCCGCTCCTGCTCAAAGCTGTATAGATTATCCCGCACAGGGTAACGGCGCGGCGGCGGGACTTCCCTCCGAGGCTGAGCTTCCCTGCGGGGCGGTGCCTTTCTTCTATTCCTTGAGGAACCTTTTTTCATAAGAATCCTCCTGACCTTCTTATCATGCCCAATCCCGCACACACAAAAGAGCTGAGCGGGCAGGCTGCTTTGAAATATCTCTGAAACATCTTTGAAATATCTCTGAAATAATTTATGCCGTTCTATTATAATACATTTTTTGGATAACGTAAACAAAAAACGGAGGGATTTCTCCATTAAAATAAAAAAAAGACGACATATCCTCCGTTTTTCCCTGAAAAACCGCCTGTTTCTGCCTTTTTTGCATAAAATTTCCGTTTTGCTTTCTGTATAAAACAGGGCTGTCCTGTTTGCCTTGTTCTATTCCTCCGCTCCCTGCCATACATTAGATTGTATGGATACGATTTTTTTACGGAGAACGGAGGAATGATAATGGAAAAATTTGATATTTACAAGGACATCGCGGAACGCACCGGCGGCGACATTTATATCGGCGTAGTGGGGCCCGTACGGACGGGCAAATCCACATTTATCAAGCGTTTTATGGATTTGCTTGTACTGCCCAACATCGCCAATACCTACACCCGCGAACGTGCAAAAGACGAACTGCCACAGTCCGCCTCCGGGCGGACAATCATGACGACCGAGCCGAAGTTTGTGCCAAATGAAGCGGTCGAAATTTCTTTGGGAGACAATACCGATTTCCGCGTACGTATGATTGACTGCGTAGGCTATCTTGTGCCCGAAGCGGAAGGCCATATGGACGGGGAAACGCCCCGTATGGTACATACCCCCTGGTCGGAGGAACCCATGCCCTTCTTGGAAGCGGCAGAAATGGGGACAAAAAAAGTCATTACAGACCATTCCACCATCGGCATGGTCGTCACGACGGACGGCTCTGTCACAGAAATCCCGCGGGAAAACTATGAAGAAGCGGAGGAACGTGTCATTGCAGAACTGAAAGAAATCGGCAAGCCGTTCATTATACTGCTGAACACCGCTACGCCTTACAGCGATGGAACACAGGCACTCCGCGGGGAATTAGAAGAAAAATACGAAGTGCCCGTTATGGCGGTAAACGCCGCGCAGCTGAAAGCGGAGGACATCCGCAAAATACTGGAAGAAATGCTTTACCAGTTCCCTATCCGTGAACTGCGGTTCTTCTTCCCCGGCTGGGTGGAAACGCTGGAGCCGGAACACTGGCTGAAAAGCGGCATGATAGAAGCATTGAAAGGTGTCATGGAAAAGGCGGATAAGCTGGCGGACGTACCGGAGGCTGTGGAAGGGCTTGCAGAACAGGAATTTTTGAAAAAAGCCTATACCGACCATATTCTGCCGGGGGAAGGCGCGGCAGATATTGCGCTGACATTCGACGACGGGCTGTTTTACCGTATTTTAAGCGAAACGGTAAACCTCCCCATCGAAAACGATTACGCCCTGATTTCTACAATCCGTATGCTTTCGGAAACAAAGCAGGAATACGATAAAATTGCCGCCGCCCTCAGCGACGTCAAGCGCAAGGGCTACGGCGTCGTCACTCCTGTATTTGAGGAAATCACGCTGGAAAAACCCGAAGTATTCAAGCAGGGCAGCCGCTACGGCATCAAACTGCGGGCAAAGGGCGAATCCATTCACCTGATAAAGGCAGATGTGGAAACGGAGGTTTCGCCTATCATCGGAAATGAAGAACAGTCCCGCGAATTTATCGACCACCTGATTTCGGACTACGAGGAAGAACCCGAAAAAATCTGGGATTTGAACATATTCGGCAGGACGCTCAGCTCTATGGTCAGCGATGGTATGCAGAATAAAATTTACCGCATGCCGGAGGACGCGCAGATGAAATTGCAGGAAACCCTGCAAAAAATCGTGAACGAAGGCAGCGGCGGACTGATTTGCATTATATTGTAAGTTTTTGAAAAATACTGCGATACATGGAACAGGGAATCTCCCACAAAGAAGATTCCCTGTTTTTGCCTTATATGTTCTTTTTTACATCAGAGGGAACGGCACGACCTTCAAATTCTGTTCCAAAGCCTCTGATACAACATCTGTTTCAAACCTTCCATACGTTGGGACAACCGGGATATTCATTTCCCCATAATGTGCTTTCATATAATATACCACATTTTGCAGATTGAGTTTTCCGTCCCCGGAGCTTTCCAGCATCTGCGTCCCAACCTCCGGGTCCTCTGCGCATAGCTTCTTTATACCATTATCCCACGCCGGGCCTGTTTCCTCCTGTGCCCATTCTTGCAGAATCCATTTCCCGCCCTGCTTTTCAAAATCCAATCGGACATTTTCACTCCTTCCGTCCCATGGTCGGAATTCATAGCCGCTTTTGTCGGTACGAATTAGGACATATCTGTCCAAACCCAGCCGCGCGTATACTGTCAGCCTGTCCCCTTCCTCCTTCATCTTGAATATGGTCGGCGCGAAAATAACTGTGCTGTGCCCCGCGCCGCCGGTATTCCCGTTATACCGCTCAGAAACCGCATCGTACACCGCGCGGACGCGTTCGTCCTCCCCTGCACCCAGTATGCTCCATTTTCCATCGGCAGGCGGCTTATAGGTATGCTTATCAAACGTATACTGCGCCAGTTCGTCTGTATAAACATTTTCATCATATACAAACGGCGCGCAGTACATGGAATCCGCTGCCGAATAGAGGAAATACCATTCCCCCGGGGTCTGTTCCGCGTCCCGTTCCTGCCCCAGAATGTCCTGGCAGGCAAATTTCATGATATGCCCTTTCAGCGTGTCCAAATCCTCCCCTGCCGCGAACGCGCTCAGGCAGTATTTCAGCGCAGGCTCCCCCATCCAGACCAGTTCTTTGTATTCCAGACAATCTGTATAGTCCAAAGGATTGGAGGAAAGCATTGCTTCGGTGTTTTCCTTCGTGATTGCCGAAAGCAGCCTTTCTACTTGTTCTATCTGCCTATCTGCTGTTTTTTCCATAGTCCTGAAATATAGCAGCTGTTCCATGCGTCTCTGTGCCTCGGCTTCGTCCAGTTCCACCAATGCGACAACCTGTTCCGGTGTATCAATTCCATCATAGAAATAGCGGTTCAGTGCAAGAACAAATCTCTGCAAATATTGTTCTCCGCCTGTAGTAAACTCTCTTAAATCTCTTTCCCCAAAATACCACTTTGCCCATTCTCTGTCAAACCTGTATATCTTCTTTACAGATGCGTCCGTTTCCCATAAATCCAAAGAATATTCGACATAATCTGCATTTTCCACCAAAGCAAGGAAAATCATCGCCTGTATATCCAGCCAGCGGGTATCAACCCAAATACCGTCCTCTGTCGGCGTGAGAATTTCCGTATCTTTTCCGGCTTTCAGGTAGAGCTTTGCGCCGTAAGGTTCTTCCGTTGTAAACAACTCCATGCCTTCTTCACTGCGCGTCACGCCATACGGCAGGGGAAAAAGCCCGAATATCTTTCCGACACCGCTTGCATTGCCGACATAATCCAGCTTTGCGTTAAGAAGCTCCCGCACTTTTGCCTCCGTATAACTGCCGTAGACAATGCCCGCGCCGGCCTCATTCAAAAAATACGTCATGCGCTTTTGCGCTGCGGCATCGTCCAGTTCCACCAGTTCATGAATCTCCCGCGTGCTGTCCCTCCCCTGATAAAAATATTTGTTCACCGCCTGCACGAACGCCCGGAAGGTTTCTTTATCCGCCGCAAACTGCCGGAGGTCTGTTTCCCCGAAATAGCGTTTCATTTCTTCCCGTTCAAAGCTCCTTCCTCTGGAATAGCTGTAACCTTTTTCCTGCACACGAAATTCGTAACGTATAGAGTCAATCTCATCTGACAGCGCAAAAATCATCATCGCATGGATTTGACACCAACGGTCATCTGTATAGTTTTCATTTTCAAATGTATAAACCGTTTCGGGGGTTTCTTCCCAGTCCACAATAAAGCCTATATACGGTTTTTCATATACATGAAGCAAATATTCATTCAAGTGGTAAGATACGCCATCTGGCACAGGCATACGTTCCATCAGTTCCACAATGGAACTTTTGTCATCCAGCGAAACCGGCTTCGCCTGATACATCGCCGTCACGATTTCCTCCGTATAATCACCGTACACAATATCCGACCGTTCCGCCTGGCACCCGACAAATGCCGTCCCACAGCACACCGCCAGAGCCGCCGCCGTAAACAGCGCAGTCCCCCGTTTTTTCACGCTCATATCGAAAATGTTTTCAAACCGTGTTTTCAGCTCCTTTTTCCCGCCGGAAAATGCCGTTGTCAGTACAGCGCCGTTCTGCTGTCCTTCGCGTACTGTGCGCAGTATTGCCATGCTGTACGCCTGCCGTTCCTCCAGAGAGCAATCCCGCATGACGGAAACATCGCAGGAATATTCCATGTCCCGCTCCGCAAGCCGTGCCATCCAATGCACAAAGGGATTGAAAAAGTGCATCGTCCGCGTCAGCAGGAGCAGTGCCTTGAACCACAAATCCCGCCGCTTGCAGTGCGTCAGCTCATGCTTGAGTATCAGCCGCATATCGCTTGGCTCTCTGTCCTCAGAATTGATATAGATTTCCTGCCGGAACAGCCCCATGCAGAGCGGGCTGGGCAGTACGCCGCAGAAATACAGCGCAGGGCGTTTTTCCATGCCCATATCATGGCAAAGGTTATAATAGTCGTCCAGCAGAGCCGCGTCCCGTACCTTCCTGCTGTTCCGCTTCAGCATACGCCGGAAAGCAGCATATTTCCAGCCCTGCCAGCCCGCAAACACCAATGCGCCCGCAATCCAGAACAGCCAGAGCCTTTTCGCCGCGAAATCCCGGAAACCAGCCTTTGCTTCTCCCTGTTCTACCTCGGGAAATGGCAGGGGCATGTCCTCTGCCCCGCCTGCCCATTGTGATTCAGGGAGATAGAGTTCCCCTGACGTTTCTGTGGGCATTATTTCCGGCGTCCCCGATGTTTCCGGCAGTTCCGCAGAAATTGCCGGAGCAGGCAGGTTCACACGCATTCCTTCCATGGGCTCCGGCAGGGAAAGCTGCACCGGCAGCACAAGCCGCACCGCCACGATAACCCATAGCAGGTAACGCCATTTCACGCCGTAACGCCTGCCCAGCAGGTTGGAGCAAAGCCCCAATGGCACGATAACAGCAAGCGAAAACAGCGACACTTCCAATATATTCTGGAATACAGTATCCATCATTGCCCACCTCCCGTCTTTTCGCGGATAAACGCCGCCAGTTCGCCTAAATCCTCCTCCGAAACGGAGCGGCTCTCATAGAGCGAAGCGACCAGCTTTGTCAGCGAACAGTTGTTCATTTTCTCCAAAAACAGCCTGTTTTCCACAGCTAAGTAATCCTTTTCCTCCACCAGCGGGCAGTAAAAGCGGTTTTTGCCCTCTTTATGGCTCTCCAGAAAGCCCCGGCTGATGAGCCGGTTCAAGAGCGTCTGCAAAGCCGACACATTCCATGGACGGCTCCGCTCCAAAAGTGTCTTAATTTCCGATGTGGAAAGCGTTCTTCCTTCCTCCCAAATGACTTTCATGATTTCCAGTTCTGTATCCGGCAGTCGCGTAAATTCATTCATAGCGTTCAACTCCTACATTTGTATGATTTATTACATCATACACTTGTAAGAGTTAATTGTCAACACCTTTTGCTCTCCTGTTTTCCAAACTGCCGCTGGAAATTTCTACATATCTCCTCTTGACAAAGGGACAGGGGAAGGGTATCATATGGGTGTTCATCGGAGGACTTATAAGCGTAAGTATAAGACCGGATAAGATGCTTGGTTCACATAGCTTTTGGAGGGTCGCTCCCACGTATACGGGAGGGCATGAATAAAGAAAGCTGTGCCGACCATGTTGTCTTATTCGGTCTTTTTGCTTATAATAAACTGTTTGAGGAGGATTGCGAAATGAATTTATTAAAAGGGAACATCCGGAGACTGTATTTCAAATACCTTTCCGCCACTTTCGGAAGCGCGATAATTACATCTGTCTATTCTATGGTTGATATGGCAATGGTCGGGCAGTATCAGGGGCCAGTAGGAACAGCCGCATTGGCTGTCATACAGCCTGTATGGAATGTCATATACAGCCTTGGCCTGCTGATGGGGATTGGCGGCTCTGTGCTTTTCGGTATGGTACGCGGCAAAGCGGAAGATAAAACCGGACAGGAAAATGAATATTTTACGGCGGCTGTGATTGGCGGGGTGTTCCTTGCGGCTGCCGCATGGGCAGGCATGCTGCTTTTTGAACGTCCCATACTGTTGTTTTTCGGGGCAGACGAAAGTTTCCTGCCTTTGGCGGAACGCTATCTTTTGCCTATAAAAATTGTATTTCCCCTGTACCTGTTCAATCAGGTCGTTTCCGCTTTCCTGCGGAACGACAACCGCCCGGAACTTGCCGCGGCAGGCGTGCTTGTCGGCGGGCTGTTCAACATGGCGGGAGATTATGTTTTCGTATTTACATTCGATATGGGGATATTCGGAGCGGGGCTTGCCACGGCAATCGGCGCCGTACTCAATTTCATTGTTGTTTGCAGTCATTTTTTCTCAAAGAAAAACACGCTCCGGCTGCAAAAACCAGACAAATTATTCTGTAAGTTAAAGGAAATTTCTGTGACGGGATTTTCTACATTTTTTATTGACATTGCAATGGGAATACTGACGGTACTGTTTAACCGCCAGATTATGAAATACCTTGGGACAGACGCGCTTTCAGTTTATGGCATCATTATCAATATCAGCACATTTGTGCAGTGCTGCGCTTATAGCGTAGGACAGGCCGCGCAGCTTTTTGAACGTCCCATACTGTTGTTTTTCGGGGCAGACGAAAGTTTCCTGCCTTTGGCGGAACGCTATCTTTTGCCTATAAAAATTGTATTTCCCCTGTACCTGTTCAATCAGGTCGTTTCCGCTTTCCTGCGGAACGACAACCGCCCGGAACTTGCCGCGGCAGGCGTGCTTGTCGGCGGGCTGTTCAACATGGCGGGAGATTATGTTTTCGTATTTACATTCGATATGGGGATATTCGGAGCGGGGCTTGCCACGGCAATCGGCGCCGTACTCAATTTCATTGTTGTTTGCAGTCATTTTTTCTCAAAGAAAAACACGCTCCGGCTGCAAAAACCAGACAAATTATTCTGTAAGTTAAAGGAAATTTCTGTGACGGGATTTTCTACATTTTTTATTGACATTGCAATGGGAATACTGACGGTACTGTTTAACCGCCAGATTATGAAATACCTTGGGACAGACGCGCTTTCAGTTTATGGCATCATTATCAATATCAGCACATTTGTGCAGTGCTGCGCTTATAGCGTAGGACAGGCCGCGCAGCCCATTATATCCATCAACCTCGGCGCGGGGCAGAGCGGCAGGATACGGGAAACACTGCGCTACGCACTCTGCTCTACTGCGGTTTTCGGCATATTTTGGACAGTACTGAGCATGGCATTCCCAAACCTGTACGTCTATATTTTTATGAGGCCCTCGGCAGAAATATTGGAAATCGCTCCAAGTATCATACGGGCATACAGCAGTTCTTTTCTCCTGCTGCCGCTGAATATTTTTTCAGCTTATTATTTTCAGGCAATCATGAAGCCGCGGACCGCCTTTGCCGTTTCCGTTTTCCGCGGGTGCGTCATCAGTGGTATCCTGATTATGGCTCTCCCCGTCCTGGCGGGAGCGGATTCCATATGGTTTGCGATGCTGGTGACAGAAATCGTGACAGCAGTTTATGCCTCCGGAAAAATTCTGCGGTTCACAAAAGAACTCCCCGCAAAGGCGGCTTGACTTAAGAAAATAAATTTTTCTTTTGGCTTAGTTTCTTAAGTCAAACGCTGGTGGCTGCTGCCAGAGAAAATTTCTTCCAAAAATTTAGCTACTCTGAAAAATCCTAATTTTTCAGACGCTTAGAAAAATAAAATTTTCTTATGGCAACGCCTATAAGGACGGTACAGTAAAGCAGACATGGCGTCCGGCACACCGGACGCTAATACCTGTGATTGACATAATCATCTATTACAGACTTCCGCCTTTCCTCCCGGAATACGCCTTCTTCCCTCAGGCATTTCAGTATCAGGCTGCTGGTAGAATGAAGTATAATATTTTCTTCCTGAATGACAATCTCAAACAATTTCCCATTCAAAAACTTACTCCGCATTTTCACAAAATACGCCTCCACGCCCCTGAAATCCAGCATACGCAGGGCGGCAAGCGTGGCGCGGTCTTTCCTGCTGTAATAATAATTGCTTTTCTCCAGATAATCCCGTTTCAGCTCATATTCCATATCGCGGGCAGTGCTGACCGTTTTCATTTCCTTTGCCAAAGCATTATAATACTGATAATTGAACAGAGCCTTTTCAAGCGTATCCATATTGCGGAAGGGGCCAATATCCCCATAGACCACCGCCTCATAATTACGCTGCAAATATTCCCGTTTGGTCATATCCCCCTTAGCGTACTGGTCTATCAGGCTTTGCCTGTATTTGAAATATTTCTGTATTGCGTTCATAGAGCTGCCCTCTTTTCCAACCATTCCCTGTGGTATGCGCCCCCGCGCCCTGTTACAATAAAGAAAGACAGAACGCAAGACGGGGAGGATACATATGACTTTTTTAGATTATTTTCAGCAGATCATACAGCCGCAGCTGGCGGCAATCGACCTTTTCCTGAAAACGGAGGAGCCGCCCTATGCGGCGCAGACAGCCGCCGTTCTGCTCGGCATCACATCGGGCGAAATGGAGAAACTTCTCGCACAGGAAAAGCTTTCACTCATCACAAAGGGCGTATTCCTGCGGCTGATGCGGAAGGGTTCATCGCCGTTATGCCGCATGCTTGACCGCGAAATCCGATGCGGCTCACCAAAGCGCTACACACCGGCAGCCATAGCCTACATTTATGATTTGGATATCGGCGAAGTTCTGTCGGCAGCGGAACAGCTTGGCGAAAACACATTTGAAAGCGGACGGCTTTCCGAGTTATTCGGGTACATACAGGTTCCCGACCGCGTATACCGGAAATAGAAAAACGGCAGAGCACATCTGCTTTCTGAAGGAAAGCCCATAAAAAAGGTAGCTTTATGGGTTTTCCTCCAAATTTTCGGCAGCCTTTCAGACGGTATATACAACATCTTCTGCCAGTCCATCTGCCGTTTCCTTTCCCAGAAGCAGCTCCACGATTTTCAGCCCAAAGGGAATGGCTGTCGCAGGACCGCGCGATGTCACAACATTTCCATCAGCACAGACGCGCTTCGCAGAGGGCGTTGCGCCAGTGAGGTGTTCCTCCATACCGGGGTAAATGGTTGCTGTTCTGCCCTGCAAAAGTCCCAGACCGCCCAGCACCATAGGCGCAGCACAAATCGCACAGACCAGATTTCCCTTTCCATGCGCGTCCGTCAACAGTTCTGTAAGGCCATTATGCTTTTGAAGATTCAATGTGCCGGGCATGCCGCCTGGCAGTATGAGTGCATCTGCATCTGTGAAATCGTTTTCTTCAAAAAGAACGTCTGCCGCATAGGCAATCCCATGTGCGCCGGTAACGGTTTTCTGTCCGGAAACAGAAACAAATTTCGCATCGACACCCACGCGGCGCAGAAGGTCGAGGGGAGTGACAGCCTCCATTTCTTCAAACCCTTCCGCTAAAAAAATATATGCTTTTTTCATGGAAATTCCTCCTTCGTTTTTGCCTGTCAAAAAGGCCCTGCTGCGCCTTTTGCGGCAGTCCCGACCATTTTTGACAGCGGTTCCTGACTATGTGAATGTATAAACACCTGAAAAATCAGGCTTTAGCAAAACAGCCTCCATATTCATAAGAAATTTTTGAAATCAGGCTGTTTTTTCATTCTACTCCATTTTTCAGGATTTATCAACTGCGCTTTCGGGTATCTGCCATCTGCCTTTCCGTTATCACCCAATCCATGCGGCAGTCGAATGGCTCTCCGGGCACTTCATCCAACAGCAGGCTTTCCCAACAGAGGACAACAGACTCGCCGCCGATTTTCGGCAGATAGCGGTCATAATATCCGCCGCCATAGCCCAGCCGATATCCACGTTTATCGCACGCCAGACAGGGCACAACCGCCAGCCCGATTTCCTCCGGCGGCACAACCGGCGCGTCTTCCTCCGGCTCCAAAATACCGTATCGTCCCGCCGAAAGAGATGACAGGGACGTAATTTCGCACGCATCCATCTGCCCGTTTTTTCCGCATTTCGGCACTGCAACACGTTTTCCATCTTTCCATGCCTGCTGAAAAAGTTCCGTTACGTCAATCTCTCCGCCTGTGGCAATGTAACAAAACACAGTCTCTGCCTTCCAGTATGCCGCAAGCCCCAGAACCCTCCGGCAGACCGCCGCATTTCCCTGTCTTTTTTCTTCAGGAGAAAGCATGCCCCGTCTGGCTTTTGCCCATTCCCGAAGACGTTTTTTCTCCGCTGCTGCATCCATGCTCCGCACCTCCCGCAACAGACAAAAACAGGGTCGTTTCTGTTAAAACAACCCCACTTTTGAAAGATACCTGTCAATCAGTTCCAGCTTTGCTTCCGTAGAATAGCCCATCTTCCGGCTGATAAACGAACAGAGCAGCTCCATTGTGAACATAACGGCAACATACGAATTGAAAAACGTATTGCTGTCCACACTGACCGTCAGAATCTGCGTTGCATATTTCGCCAGCGGCGAGCTTGCCTTATCCGTTATCAGAATAACCTTTGCTCCCGCCTCATACGCCATCTGTGCCGCAAGCAGGTCCATTTCCGAATACCGCGGAAAACTGGCGGCAATGATGCAGTCATTCTCCGTAATATCACAGAGATGGTCAATGACATTCAGCGCAGGGTGTGATGTTTCATATACATCTGTCAGCAGGTGTTTCAGAAGCATCAGCATCATATCCCCAACGCAGCTGTTCGCACGGGAGGTTACAATAAATTTCCGCTTGCTCCCCACAACCAGCCCCGCCGCCCGTTCAAAGGCTATGGTATCATTCTGGCTGACGCAGGATTTCAGGTTCTGCATGACATTGGAAAAATAGCTCTCCATAATGTCGCTCTGCCCCAGCTTGCCTATGCTCAGAGTAAGGCTGTTTCCATCCCTCTGGGGCTTTGTAAAGATGTGACAAAATTAAAGATAAACAGAGGAGGATTGGGCCAAGCACGTCATCATTAACTTTAGTCCATTTACCTTCATTTAACAAGCTTTTCATTGCTGCTACAAGAGTTTTACAAGTGAAGACCTGTCTCTTATACACATCTGACGCTGCCGACGACTCCTTACG
>CAMQRG010000023.1 GCA_947036475.1 uncultured Clostridia bacterium | reverse complement strand
TAGTATGGTTTCCTTTTTTCAGATGAAAATAGTATCATGGATTGCTGCCTTTTTCCAGAAGGGTGATTTCTTTTTCGTAATTGATGGCGTCGCTCTTTACGGCTTCGGGAATCTCAATATTCTCCACATCGTCCAGCTGTGTGATTTCCGAAGAAATCAGATACTTTTCCACAACTACGCCGTTATCCATGACCGCATCATCATCCAGTTCAATGCCGTTTAGCTCCTTCAGGACGTTGTTTGTCACGCTTTCCAATGCTTTGGCAAAGTCGATTTTATAAGATATGGGCTGTCCTGTTTTCCAGTCGAAACGAAATTCTGCCTTAAGTGCGCCGGTATTCTGAAAATATATTTCCGAAAGGCCGGACATTCCCGCAAGCTGGAAATATTTTCCGTTTTCTTCCACAGCATAGACCTTTTCTGAAGGAATTTCCGCCGTAACCGTCACAATATTGCCTTCAGTGTCTTCCATCTGCCAGTCCTTTGCGGCAGAAAGCAGGGAAACCATGTTATCTGCGGTATTATAGATACGAATATGGTTCATGGCGTCCTCAGGGGAAAGCGTCATTTCGGTCCATTGCTTATCGTAGTTCATATAAAGGTTGACAGCTTCGTCCTTTTCTTCCAGATAAATGTTTGACGCCTGAGAAGCGTTGCCAAAATCATGCTGAATATCTACCCGCGCCTGCAAAGGCTCCCGCTGTATGGTTACTTTTGCGCCTGTGGAAACTGCGCCGCTGCCGTCCATGGAAATTTCAGCTGTAAAATTTGCCTCGAAGCTCTCCGCGCTCTGCAAAGCGTCTGCCGCAGCCTGCACATATTCCTCTGCGGTTTTTGTCTGCACACCCGCAATATTTGTGCCGCCAGCCGTTCCGCCGCAGCCCGACAGGGCAATGGCCCCCGCAAGTGCTGCTCCAAGCATCCACCGCATGTTTATTTTTTTCATAACATTCCTCCTTGCTGCCGGAATACAGAGCCGACTTTCTTAGATTTTAACGGAAAATTTCCATATTTTCAAGGGCGTTGCGTTATCTTTCATAAAAAACTAAGAAATCTGTAAGAATTACAGTGGCGTTTTTCCGAGAATGGACAAAAAACGATGATTTCGCTGGTTTTACAACAATGCAGGGGGAGTATGTCTGTGCTTCGCAGACAAATCAGGGACGGAAAACGTCCGGCTGTTTTGGAAACAGGTGGAGGGAAAAGGGATTTTATGGTAAAATCAAAACACAAAAACAGTATTTGTAAAGGAGATGAATGCATGGGTCAGGCTTTGGCTGCATATACATACATTTTTATTTTTCCGGCGGTCGTGGGAAGCGTTGCCCGTTTGGTCTGCCGACGCAGAAAGAGGGCGTACCTTGTTACGGCTGCATTTGCGTCTCTTACGGCTGTACTATGGGCAGCCGCGAATTTACTGCCGATGCATGGAAATGAACTGTTTGCACTGCTGACAGCGCAGGCCGCCAGCGCGTCATTTGCGGCGGTGCTGACAGGCTTCGTGCTTGGGGTAAAGCGCAGGAAACAGATTTCGGAGATATCTGGCAGACGGTGATTCTTTTTCAAAAAGATAATGACAAAGCAATATGTCTGTGCTATAATAGGGAACAAAAGTTCTCATTTGGAGGTGGGCGTATGCCGAAATTTCAGGTGGTCAGCCCTTATCAGCCGACTGGCGACCAGCCGGAGGCTGTGGACAGGCTGGCGCGGGGGTTTCAGGAGGATAAAAAGTTTCAGACGCTTTTAGGTGTGACGGGCTCCGGTAAAACCTTTACCATGGCGAATATTATTGAGCGGCTGCAAAAGCCGACGCTTGTGATTGCGCATAATAAAACGCTTGCGGCGCAGCTTTATAATGAACTGAAAGAATTTTTCCCGCATAACGCTGTGGAATATTTTGTGTCCTATTACGATTACTACCAGCCGGAGGCATATGTCCCCAGTACGGATACGTATATCGAAAAGGATTCCTCTGTGAACGATGAGATTGACAAGCTGCGCCACTCTGCGACAGCTGCGCTGGTGGAGCGGGAAGATGTTATTGTCGTTGCCAGCGTTTCCTGTATCTATGGCCTGGGCGACCCGGAGGAATATTATGGCATGATGCTCTCCCTGCGCCCCGGCATGGAAAAGGACCGCGACGAGGTGCTGCGCAGCCTGATTGAAATGCAGTATGACAGGAACGACATGAATTTTGAGCGCGGGACGTTCCGCGTGCGTGGGGACGTGGTGGAAATTTTCCCCATTGGTTCCTCTGAGCATGCGGTGCGTGTGGAATTTTTTGGCGACGAGGTGGACAGGATTACGGAGATTGACGTGCTGACGGGCGAAATCATTGGCACGCTGAACCATATTTCCATATTTCCGGCATCACATTATGTGACGGCACCGGAGAAAATGAAAGTCGCGATACAGAGGATTGAGGAAGAATTGCAGCTGCGGCTGGCGGAACTTCAGAGAGAGGATAAATTGCTGGAGGCACAGAGGCTTGCCCAGCGTACGAATTACGATTTGGAAATGCTGAGAGAAATGGGCTTCTGCACAGGGATTGAAAATTATTCCCGGCATCTTTCTCTGCGGGAGGAGGGCAGCACACCTTTTACACTGATTGACTTCTTCCCTGATGATTTCCTGATTATTGCGGACGAATCGCATGTTTCCATACCGCAGATACGCGGTATGTACGAGGGCGACCGTTCCCGAAAAAATACGCTTGTGGACTATGGTTTCCGTCTGCCCTCTGCGTTGGATAACCGTCCGCTGAAATTTGCGGAGTTCGAGAGCAAAATAAATCAGCTGCTGTTTGTTTCTGCGACGCCTTCTGTTTATGAAAAGGAACACTCCGAGCAGACCGCAGAACAGATTATCCGCCCGACGGGACTGCTGGACCCTGAAATTTCCGTCCGCCCGATACATGGGCAGATAGACGATTTGCTTTCGGAAGTGCGGAAAACGACCGAGGCGGGGCATAAGGTGCTTGTGACGACACTGACGAAAAAAATGGCGGAACGCCTGACGGATTACATGCGGGAGGCCGGCGTGCGTGTGCGGTATCTTCATTCGGATATTGATACACTGGAACGGCTGGAGATTATCCGCGACCTGCGCATGGACGTTTTTGACGTGCTTGTCGGCATCAACCTGCTGCGGGAGGGTCTGGATATTCCGGAGGTCAGCCTTGTGGCGATACTGGACGCGGATAAGGAAGGGTTCCTGCGCTCGGAAACCTCGCTGATACAGACGGTAGGGCGTGCGGCAAGAAACGCCGAAGGACGTGTTATCATGTATGCCGATGTGATGACGGAGAGCATGGACAGGGCAATACGGGAAACAAACCGCCGCCGCGCCATTCAGGAGGCGTACAACAGGGAACATGGCATCACGCCGCAGACCATACAGAAAAAGGTGCATGACATCATACAAATCAGCAAGGCCGCAACTGAAAAACAGCGGTTCGGTCTGGAAAAAGACCCGGAATCCATGAGCGCGGAAGAACTGAAAAAGCTGATTGCGAAGATGGACAAGGAAATGAAGCAGGCGGCTCTGGAATTGCAGTTTGAACGCGCGGCGGAACTGCGCGACAAGATACTGGAACTGAAAAAGCTGGCTCTGGAGTAATAAGACAGAATAAAGCATTGGGGCTCTGCCCCAAACCCCGCAAGGGCTTGCCAGCCCTTGACCCGGATTGCTGCAAAACTGCGTTTTGCAGAGGGGGGGAGAGAATTGGTTTGGGAATAAGGTCTTATCAGGCAGGAAAGCGAAACAAACATTTGAGATATAAAAAAGGTTGAAATGGTATCCAGCCGCATATTTGTGCGGCTGGCAATAAAGTTCTTTGCGCCGCTTTCTTTCAAGAAAGCGGACAGGGTTTGGGACGGCGTCCCAAGGTTTTAGGGAGTCTGAGGGTGAAACCCTCAGAGGTTTTAAGGTTTTCATTTTTAAGGAGGAGCCATGAAAGACGAAATTGTGATAAAAGGCGCGAGAGAGCATAATTTGCAGAATGTAGACCTGACGATACCAAGGAATCAGATGGTCGTATTCACCGGCGTGAGCGGCTCGGGCAAAAGCTCCCTTGCTTTCGATACGATTTACGCGGAGGGCCAGAGGCGGTATGTGGAATCCCTGTCCTCCTATGCAAGACAGTTTCTGGGGCAGATGGAAAAGCCGGACGTTGACCTCATTGAAGGGCTTTCCCCCGCGATTTCCATTGACCAGAAAACAACCAGCCATAACCCGCGTTCCACAGTCGGTACGGTAACGGAAATTTACGACTATCTGCGTCTGCTGTTTGCCCGCATCGGTATCCCGCACTGCCCGAAATGCGGCAAGGAAATCCGCAGGCAGACCATAGACCAGATTGTCGACCGCATTATGGAACTGCCGGAACGCACGAAATTGCAGCTTTTGGCTCCTGTGGTGCGCGGACGCAAGGGCGAACACGTCAAGCTGCTGGAGGACGCTAAAAAAAGCGGATATGTCCGCGTCCGCGTGGACGGGATACTTTATGACCTTTCCGAAACGATTGCACTGGAAAAGAATAAAAAGCATAATATTGAAATCGTGGTGGACAGGCTTGTGGTGCGGGAAGGCATACAAAAACGCCTGACAGAATCCATTGAAACAGTGACCGCGCTTTCCGGCGGGCTTTTGCTTGTGGATTTGAACCAGGGCGAAGATGAACTGATGTTCAGCCAGAATTTTTCCTGCCCGGACTGCGGTATTGACTTAATGGAGATTGAACCGCGTGTATTTTCATTCAATAACCCCAGCGGCGCGTGCCCGACTTGTACAGGGCTGGGCATGCAGATGAAATTTGACGAACATTTGATTGTGCCGAACGATTCCCTGAGTATCATAAAAGGGGCAATCGTTGCGCCGGGCTACAATTCCATTGCTACAAAGGGCAGCATGAGCCGCGTACTGTTTGACGCGCTGGCGGAAAAATACGGTTTTTCGCTGGAAACGCCGTTCCGAGAGCTGCCGAAGGACGTGAAGAAGATTATTTTTTATGGCACAGGCGGCGAAAAACTCCGCATCACCTACACGAATTATCGCGGTACCGGCAGTTACGATTATGCGTTTGAGGGGATTCTCAACAATTTGCAGCGGCGGTATAACGAAACCTCCGAAACCATGCGCGGGGAATATGAAGAATATATGACGAACATCGAATGTCCCGACTGCCATGGCAAACGACTGCGCCCGGAGGTGCTGGCGATAACGGTGGGCAGCAGAAATATTTCCGAGGTCACGGAGCTTTCCGTTGCGGAAATACAGCGGTTTTTTGCGGGGCTGAAGCTCTCGGGACAGGAAGAAATGATTGCCGAGCGGATACTGAAGGAACTGCATGCGCGGGTCGGGTTCCTGATGGACGTGGGTCTGGACTACCTGACGCTTTCGCGGACGGCTGGCACGCTTTCCGGCGGGGAGGCGCAGCGGATTCGGCTGGCAACGCAGATTGGTTCGGGGCTTGTCGGCGTGGTTTATATTCTGGACGAGCCCAGCATCGGGCTGCACCAGCGCGACAACGATAAACTGCTGGCAACGCTCAAGCATCTGCGGGATATCGGCAATTCGCTGATTGTTGTGGAGCATGACGAAGATACCATGCTGGCAGCGGATTTTGTGGTGGATATTGGGCCCGGCGCGGGGCGTGACGGCGGCGAGGTAGTCTGTGCCGGCAGTGTGGCGGAAATCATGGCATGTGAACGTTCTGTGACAGGAGACTACCTGAGCGGACGGAAAAAAATTGAGATTCCCAAAGAACGGCGGGCGTTCAACCGCGAAAATCTGCTGACGATAAAAGGCGCGGCGGAAAATAACCTGAAAAATATTAACGTGGAGATACCGCTGGGCATTTTTACCTGTGTGACAGGCGTGAGCGGCTCGGGCAAAAGCTCCCTTGTGAACGAAATCCTGTATAAACGGCTGGCGCGGGATTTGAACAGGGCAAAGCTGCGTCCCGGTATGCACGAGGAAATGCTGGGGCTGGAAAAGCTGGATAAGGTTATCAATATCGACCAGTCGCCCATCGGGCGCACGCCGCGAAGCAATCCCGCGACGTATACAGGGCTGTTTGACATGATTCGTGATGTTTTTGCGCAGACAACAGAGGCAAAAATGCGCGGCTATCAAAAGGGGCGGTTCAGCTTTAATGTGAAGGGCGGACGGTGCGAAGCCTGCACAGGCGATGGCATTATCAAGATTGAAATGCATTTCCTGCCGGATATTTATGTGCCCTGTGAGGTCTGCGGCGGGAAGCGGTATAACCGCGAAACGCTGGAAGTCAAATATAAGGGCAAGACGATTTCAGATGTGCTGGAAATGACGGTTGAGGAGGCGCTCGCTTTCTTTGAGAATATCCCGCGTATTAAGTCGAAATTGCAGACGCTTTATGATGTGGGGCTCTCCTATGTGCAGCTGGGTCAGTCTTCTACGACGCTGTCGGGCGGTGAGGCGCAGCGCGTGAAGCTGGCGACGGAACTCAGCCGCAAAAGCACCGGACGGACGATGTATATTCTGGACGAGCCGACAACGGGCCTGCATACTGCCGATGTGCATAAGCTGGTGCATATTTTGCAGCGGCTGGCGGAGGGCGGCAATACGGTTGTTGTGATTGAACATAATCTGGACGTGATTAAAACGGCGGATTATATCATCGACCTTGGACCCGAAGGCGGCGACAAGGGCGGTACGCTGGTTGCGGCAGGGACGCCGGAGGAGATTTGCAAAGTGAAAGAATCATATACAGGGAAGTATTTGAAAGGGATTCTGGAAAAAGGATAAAGAAACACAGCCCACACATATTGGAAAAGGATTGAGAAAGTCTTGCAGAGTGGAAAAATCCGCTCTGTGAGGCTTTTGCAATCCTTTTTTATTCCGGAAAAATTCGTGATTCATGAAAAAACAGTATGCTGGCGGCGGTAGGCGTCATTGTCCTTTTGCGCCAGTTCACTTTCTAAAGCTGCCAGTTTTTGCTGAAGCTCCGCCGCTTTCTGTGGGTCATCAGCGGCGCGCAGCTGCTGCTCCAGACGTTTCTTTTCCTCCCTCAGCTGTTGGATTTCGCGGTCAACCCTGCCGGTATCGGCGGTACAGCGTTCCGTTTTCGGCTCGTCCTCCGACGCGTCAAAAACGGTGCGCGGGCTGCTGTCCTCATTCGGCTCAATGCGGTAAAGCCCAATGGACTGCCGTTCTGTTTTTTCCTCTGGGACATATTCATCATAACGGGGTGCGGGAGTGCTTTCCGGCAGACCGGCGGGAGACAGCGGTTCCTGCTCCTGCGGTTTTACACGCTCCGGCGATTGTACGCGCTCCTGCGATTGTACACGCTCCGGTGTGCTGGCGGGGTGGTTCTGTATGTTCTGTATGCTCATGGGAATCCCTCCTTTGCTTTTCACTGATTTTACCGCCGGGAACTGCACGTTTCAATGGAAATGACGTGAAATGCGGGAAGGACGCTGTGAAATGTTAAGAAGCACATGCAGACGGAACACGCCGTTTGCCATGCGGATTTCTGCCGTACCGCCGTACTTTTTTGCGGTCTGCCGGATATTGGAGAGCCCGGTGCTCAGGCGAATGTGCGGGTTGCTGTGAAAGCTGTTTTCTGTTGTGATTAACAAAAAATCCCCCTGAAACTGGCTGGAAATACGGATAAACCGTTCTGTATCCGGCGGCAGGTTTTTGCAGGCATTTACCGCGTTATCCAGTGCATTGGCAAGAATGGTGCAGAAATCCATATCCTGTATGGGGCAGGAATCGGGGATTTGCAAAGTGCTGTGGAACGCAATGCCGAGGCTTTCCGCAAAGGCGGCTTTTTCGGCAAGGAGAATATCACACGCGGGGCGGTTCGTCTGGAACGGGGCGGAAGTTTCTGCGGCGGCAGTATCCAGCGCGGCAAGGTAAGCGGCGGCTGACGTGCTGTCACCTTTTTCCAGAAGCCCCCTGACGACCGCAAGATGGTTTTTCATATCATGACGGAGGGCTTTTGTGCGGCTCCAGCGCGCCTGTGTTTCAGCGGTATAGCGCGCATGGAAAAAGTTCTGCTCCGTCAGAACAGATACGTTTTGACGGGTATGCAGAATACAGAATATGCTCAACATACTGAGCAGCTGCACAAAAAGCATCGGCAGATGGAGCAGGGAGGGCGCGGGATTCGCGGGGTCAAGGGTGACGGTATTGCCATAAAAGGAATGGGCGATTCCGCCGCTGGTGAGGAGCACCAGAAGGAGCGGGACAGCCGCCGGAAGAAGGGGAGCGTATCGCGCAGCGTTCCAGCGAGCGGACTGCCGCAGTATGGCTCTGCCGCAGAAAAACGCCAGCCCGAGGGAAAGGAAATCACCTGCCAGCATGCAGAGCGTTCCGCAAAGGGCTGGATAAGCATGGCAGAACAGGAAGGCCAAAAAAGGCAGTATGGGCTGGAATATGCCATAGCAAATCTGCGTAAGCTCCACTGCAAGCAGGGCGGCAAAAAGGGAATATCCGGCAGGCCTGCGGCAGAAAACTGTTCCATACAGGAACAGCAGAGCGGCAAGCAGGAGAAATTTGCAGAAAACAGGCAGGGGCAGGAAAATTCCAAGGCAGGAAAGCAGGAACAGAGGCAGTATCCGCGGAGAAGCCGCTTTTTTTCCAAGGAGCCCGCCGAAAAACAGCCATTGCGCCAGAATCTCCCCAAGGCTGGCAAGGCAGGGGTAAAGCGCGGAAAAACAAAGTGTCATTCTTCAAACCTCCTTTGCTCCATGTGCCGCAGTACGGCGGCGGAAAACTGCCTGCCGCGCAGACGCGAAACGGGGACGCTTTCGCCGTTTGCCAGATATGCGCGCCCGTTTTGGCAGCTTTTCAGGCAGTCCAGATTTACGAGATAGCTGCGGTGGCATTTGAAAAAACGTCCGTCCAGCTGCTGTTCCAGCGTTTCCATTTTTTCGTAATAATCCAGTACGGTGGAATCCTTCATATGCAGATAGACCTTTCGGTCGATAACCTCGCAGAAACAGATATCCGCGAAGGGAATGATATGCTGTGCGCTGCCCTTCTGCACGAACAGACGGCTTTCCTGCTGTTTCCGGAGGGCGGAAAGCAGGCGGCGCATGGTGCGGCGGAAAGCATCGGGGGCGAGGGGCTTTACAAGGTAATCAAATGCCTGCACTTCAAATGCTTCAAAAACAGTTTCGCGCAGTATGGTTACAAAAATAAGGAATCCGCTGAATCCGCGGCGGCGCAGTTCCTTTGCCGTTTCCAGACCGTCCGGCCGGGGCATCTGGATATCCAGAAGGAGAACATCTGCCCGCAGGGCTTCTGGGCTGGACAAAAGGGAATTGCCGTCGGAAAAAAGAGAGATGCGGGCGGGGAAGTTTTCATATGCAAAAAAAGCGGAAACCTGTTCCGCAAGATATTCTGACATATAGGGTTCATCATCGCAGACCGCGATGGAAATGGGCTGCAATGCGGTCACCTCCATGGGGAAACTGTGTTTTCTGAATACATAACTGAAAAAATATGCCCCTGTTGTAATTCCCGTTGCATGAAAAACGGGTCAGGGGCTGGAAGGTTTTGCTGAGTTCGGGGCGGAGTCCTGAGGTTTTTCTTCGTTGTCCCCTTCGTCCTTTTTTTCTTCTGCCTTCGGTTCCTCTGTGTCCTCAGCCGCAAGGGAGGTCAGTATAGAACGGTAATAGCGGTTGACCTGCTTGCGCCAGTTCCGGCAAATCTGCTGCGCCTGCTCTTTCGATACGACCGAAACGCAGATTTCCATAAGCACTGCGCCGGAATCGTCGCAAAGGCCGCATTTTACAAGAAAATCGCCGTTTAACTCAGGGAAATAATTGGCTGTGACGGCATATTCCGCACGAATGCGTTTGCTGTTATCATGGACGTATGTGTTAATTTCGTTTTTCACGTCCTCCGGAATATGATGCATGAAATAATTGATGATTTCTTCACCTTCGTCCGTCAGGGTATAACGCGTGCTGTTCTGCTCCCTGCTTTTTTCCAGCCAGCCGGTGTCCGTCAGTTCCGCCAGATATTGCTGCACGGAAAAATAATCCATATAGTTTTTGGAAAGCAAAAATTGGCAGATTTCGCTGTTGGAAAGGGCAATACCCATTTTCTGCACAAGATGCAGAATAATCAGCTTATGCTCCGCCAGCTGTTTGATGGAATCCGGCATGGCGCGACCTCCTTACTTCGTGTTGTTTCTTATCATATCATAAAATGGCGAAAAAGGCATCAAAAAATTTTGCCGGACGCGCCATTCCAGTCCTTTCCCTGAAAAATACCGTTTTCACGCAGATATTTGTGTATGCCGTTGAGTACATCGCGCTTTTGCAGGCTCCAAAGCGGGGCAAGCAGCGTGCGCGCGCTGCCGTCACCTGTCAGACGGTGCAGCACGATATCCGGCCGCAGATGGGCAATGCATGCCGCAACTATGGAAATGTACGTTTCTTTAGAAAGCGGCGTATATGCGCCGGAATGGTAAAGCTCTGCCAGCCCGCTGTCGGAAAGAACATGCAGCAGCTGTAATTTTACGCCCTGTATGGGCAGGGTGTTCAGCAGGTCAATGGTGTGCAGAGCGTCTGCCATACATTCGCCGGGCAGACCCAGAATGACATGGACAACAACGGGGATATTGCGGGCAGCAAGCGCGCGGACAGCTTCACAGAAAACGGCGTTGGGATAGCCGCGCCGGATCAGCTGCGCGGTGGTTTCGTTTGCGGTCTGGAAACCCAGTTCGACCCAGAGTTTTGTCCGTCCGGCAAGCTCCTCCAAAAGCGCGAGTACGTCCGGCGGAAGACAGTCGGGGCGGGTAGCAATGGAAAGCCCCTCTATATCGGGGCAGGAAAGGGCGGCTTCGTATGTTTCCCGCAGACGCTGTAAGGGGGCGTATGTATTTGTGAACGCCTGAAAATAAGCGATATAAACGGCATCGGGCCATTTGGCGGCAGTCTGCGCCCGACCGCTGGCGATTTGCTCCGGTATGGAGCGCGACGCGTTTTCGGCAAAATCCCCGGAGCCGCCCGCATTGCAAAACAGGCAGCCGTCTGTACCGAGTGTACCATCGCGGTTCGGGCAGGTGAAGCCGCCGTCAAGAGAGATTTTGGCGGCTTTCCTGCCAAACAGTGCGCGGTAATATTCATTTAAGCTGCGATAGGGCTTATTCATAGCGGCTCCTTTCAATGCTGTGTTTCGCTCTGGTACGCATTTTTCCGGCGGAGGGCTTCGCAGAGAGCAGTCAGCGCGCGCCAGTCATTTTCGCTGCCTGCGGTCTGGTGGACAAGAAGGAGAAAATCCGCCTTGCAGCTTTCGAGAAAGGAGCGGGTTTTTTCCTCTCGGGGTTCCCGGCAGGCGGAGAGGAAAAGCGAAAAACTCTCGTCCGTTACGGCGAGCGGAATACATGTTTCGATTTTTTCCAAAATACTGCCGATGGTATCCTGACCGCAGAACTGGCCCGCAAGGTAATAGTACAAAGCGCGGCTGTTCAGAAAAACAACGTTCGGGGCGGGGGGAAGTTTCTGCCCGCCAAGCTGCCTGCGCAGCAGTGTCAGATAGCCGCAAAGGTCGCTGCGGCTGAGTGTATGTGACAATGGAATCACCTCTGAAAGAAAGAATGAAAGACCCTGAGGACGCTGTGAATATGAAGGTCTTTATTTTTTTATTCAAGGTGTAATATGTGCGCTGCGGGCGAAAAATACAATGTCAGTTTTTACTATGCCGCACCAAACTGGCTGATTTTTCAATATGCTGTCACTCCACCAGCGTTTTTAGTTCCCGCAGAAGCGCGGCGTTCTGCTCCGGCGAAAGGATACAGAAGCGCAGGTAGCTTTCATCAAGGAATGTGAAGGACGCGGCGTCGCGAATCAGCATTTTTTTGTGAATCAGCTTTTCAAACAATTCTGCCGCGCTGACAGTTTCGGTCAGGAGCCTTAAAAGAATGAAATTGGCTTCGGAAGGATATGCTTTGATATTTTTCCAGCCGGAAAGCTCCTGAAACGCCCGCTTCCGCTCGCCGGAAATGAGCGCGATGGTTTCCTGATGAAAGGCGGTATCGCTGAACATACGTTCTCCGGCAAAAGCGGCAAGGCTGTTGACGCTCCAGGGGTCCTGATTGGTTTTCAGCCGTTCCAAAAAGGCGTGGTTGGAGGAAACGCCATAGCCGAGCCGCAGCCCGGGGGCGGCGAAAAACTTCGACGTACCGCGGACAACGAACAGATTATCGAACTCCTCCACGAGAGGAATGGAGCAGATTTCCGGCAGGATATCGGAAAATTCGATATAGGTTTCGTCCACCATAACGGACGCGCCGATATTTTTGCAGTGCGCAAGGATTTGGCGCATTTCGCCGGTGCGTATCGCTGTGCCGGTGGGGTTGTTCGGGTTGCAGGCGATGAAAATGCCGATTTCGGGCGTAAGGGCATGCAGGAGCGCGTCCAGATTCAGGCGGAACCCTTCTTCCTCTTTCAGCGGGAAGTAAGTGAAACTGCCGCCGGAAAGGGTAACTTCGCGCTCATATTCGGAGTATGCCGGACCAAGGATAACAGCATGTTCAGCATGTACGGTCTGTATGAATGTGGAAATCAGCTCTGTGGAGCCGTTGCCGACAACGATATGTTCCGCCGCCGCGCCGGTATACCGCCCAATGGCTTCGCGCAGTGCAGTGTAGCGTTTATCGGGATAGGTGGAGATGATGCGGAGGTTTGCCGCAAGGGCGTTTTCCACGTTTTTGGGAAAGCCCAGCGGATTGATATTTCCGCTGAAGTCGATGATTTCTTCGCGGGGAATGCCGTAAAGGCGCTGGATTTCATCAAGATCCCCGCCATGCTGGTGCATCAGTGACATGGTAATACTTCCTTTCTTGTATGATAAAGCGTTTGGGGGAAAGTGCATGCCCCCTGTAAGTTTTCGTTTTGATTTTCCAATGGTTCAAAACATTTCATCTTCCCGTTCCTGCTCCGTAACCTTTCGGCTTTGTCTGCAAATCCTCGGGTAAATGAGGAACGGATTCCCTTCCCCCTGTGCCAGAATATCCAGCAGCAGTGCAGTTCCGCTGGAAGGCGACGGACTCAGCCGCAGATGTGTTCCCGCGGACAAAGGCAGGTCCCGCAGGGCAAGCCCTGCCGTTTTATTGACAGAACGCTTGGAACCGGCGGGCGAATACTCCATGGGAAACCCATTTCGGTCGGGGACGGACAGCATATAATTCTCCTCGCCTTCCATGCCGAACGCCGCACAGAGGTCAAGGCAGAATTCATGCAGGCTGACGCTGCTTCCTGCCTCGATGATTTTCCAGACCTCATCGTCCTGCATGAGCGAAACCTTCATGGATACGATTTCCGGTACGGTTTTCAGCATTGCCGCACGCTCCCGCTGCCGGACATCTGCCTCCTGCTCCATCGCCTCCAAAATCTGTTCATAGGGCAGGGATTCCGGCATTTCCTGACGGTTTTCGCCGATATCTTCCGGCACAGCAAACAGTGCTTCACCCAGCGCGGTCAGGGAATAGTAGGCGGGGGGCGTGAATACCTCCGAGCCCCAGTTGCGCTCCATCAGCAGCATTGCCGCAACATGGTTGACCAGTGGGAAAAAACGCATCGGGATAAACGCCAGCGGGCGTATCAGCCGGAAAAACATGCTCATGGGCGTCAGAAACCATTTATCCAGCATGATGCCTGTGAATAAAAAGGAGGAGATAACATTGTGTTCATCTTCCGAAAGCTCCCCATGCGGCGTCTGCCAGATTTCCAAAATATTTACGTCTACGCGCTCGTAAAAATCAATGAAAATTTTATCCACATCCATGTGCGTTTCCAGACAGGAGCGGAAAAAAACGGGCGTAGCTACGCCGTCCTCCAGGTGCATGGAGTAGACGAAACGCTCGGCTGCAAGCGCGCATGCCGTTTCTGCCAGCTGCTCTATAATTTCCGCTGTGCTCTGCGCAAAAAATTCCCTGCATGACGCAGAAGGCTGCATTTTATGTGTGTGTATGGCAGGCATGGGAAACAGAAGCCCCGCAAGCCATGCCAGCCGCGTCAGATATTCCAGATAAAAGCCCTCCGAAATGGTGAGGCGCGGCAGCAGGATTTCCCTTGCCTGAGGCAGCAGAAAACCCTGCTCATCTGTCCGGCAGTCGGGATAGCAGAAGCCGACCAGCGTTTTCATATCCTCCACAAGCGGGTGCGCCTCCAGAGAATATTCATAGAGGGAAAATGTGTATTGCTCCGCCCCCTGTTTTCTGGGGTGCGTCCGCAGGACATACGCAAATTCTGAACAGCTGCCGGATTTTTCCAGATCCTTGCTGATGATGTTGGCAGGGGAAAGTATGGTTTCCGCCACCAATGCCGAATGGTACCACTTACCGAATATCAGAGGCGCAATTTCGAGCAGGGCAGGCATTGCCTCTGCGTCCATTTTCTGCCGCATCGCCTCGTATTCATTTAAAAACATCCCAAGCAGCGGCAGATGCCGGGGACGTACACGTTTTGCCGGTTTCATATCAAAACTCCTTCTGGTGTTCCATTTCCTTCGTATGGAAGGGCATGGTGTTAGTATGGCTTTATTCTACCAGAAAATAAGCCGTTTTGAAACAGAAAAACGGAAAAATTCGGCGAAAAACATCGCCTGTCTGCGCAAAAAAGGGGACGAAGGCGGAGCGGATTTTCAATTATTATGTATATTTTTCCGAAATACGGTTTTTCTACTTGCAATATGGGATATTTTGTGATATATTCCTTGTGTTGCATACAGATGTTTTTAGCTGAGAAACAGGAGGAGAAGCATTTGAAAGAGGATAAAAATTTCTTTATTGTAGATAAAAGTGTTTTGCCGGAGATTTTTCTGAAAGTTATGGATGTAAAAAATCTGCTGGAAAGTAAGAAGGAAAAAACGGTGCAGGACGCAGTGAACAGGGTGGGCATCAGCCGGAGCGCGTTTTACAAATACAGGGACGCAGTACATCCTCTTTATGAGAACACGCGGGGAAAGACCGTAACGATTGCCATGAACCTTGACCATACGCCGGGGCTGCTTTCAGCGGTGCTCAACGGCATCGCAACGGAAGGCGCGAACGTACTGACGATTAACCAGACCATACCCATAAACGGTATTGCGAACGTTACGGTCACCATTGAAACAAATGCCATGCAGGGGGATTTCAGCAGGCTGATGGGACGCATTGAGGAACTGAAGGGCGTGCAGTCTTTGAAGATTATTGCGCGGGAGTAAAAAAACATGGGGGCTTATGGGCGTTGCCATAAGAAAATTTCATTTTTTGAAACGTCTGAAAAATCAGGATTTTTCAGAGCAGCTAAAATCTTGGAAGAAATTTTCTCAGGCAACAGCCGTCAGCGTTTGACTTAAGAAACCAGGCCAAAAGAAAGATTTGTTTTCTTAAGTCAAGCCGCCTTTGTCCTGAAGTTTTTGAGATATGCAGAATGGAGGAAGGAAATGATTTCAATACAGGTGCCGGCAACGTCGGCGAACATGGGCCCCGGCTTTGACAGCATCGGGGTGGCATTGCAGCTTTATAACCATCTTTGGGTGGAGGAAATACCGGAAGGCGTGGAAATCGAGGTCAGGCGGAAACAGGCCATCGAGATACCGACGGACGAAACCAACCTGATTTATCAGACCATGCGCTGTTTTTATGAACAGAAGGGGCTCGCCATGCCAGGCGTGCGTCTGATACAGGAGGATAACATTCCTATGGTGCGCGGGCTGGGCAGCAGCGCGGCGTGCATTGTGGGCGGCCTGCTTGCGGCAAACGCACTGGCGGGAAACCCCTGCGGCAGAGAGGAACTTGCGCAGATGGCGGCGAAGCTGGAAGGGCATCCGGACAATTCCAATCCCGCGATATTCGGCAGCATGGTCGTTGGCGCACAAGATGAAAAAATTATGCGGCACGTCCGTTTGGAGTTGCCGGACGACCTGCTTTTTGCTATAATGGTACCGGATTTTCCTGTTTCTACGGAGAAAGCGCGGGGCGTGCTGCCCGCAAGCTATTCGCGCGGAGATGTTGTGTATAACGTATCCCGCGGGGCTCTGCTGGTTGCCTCCATATTGACGGGGAATTACGAAAATCTTGCGATGGCGATGGAGGATAAAATCCACCAGCCTTACCGGAAAACCCTGATTCCCGGCATGGAGGAAATTTTTGAAGCCGCTGACGGCTTTGGCGCAGTCGCCTGCTATCTGAGCGGCGCGGGTTCCACGCTGATGGCTATGGTCAGAAGGGACGGGGCGGAGGTATTCCAAAGAAAAATGTCTGCATATTTGCGCACGCTCCCGAATAATTGGGAATTAACACTGCTTGAGCCCGATCTGGAGGGCGCAAAGGTAAAGACAGAATAACAGGAGGAAGAAAAGAATGTTGATTGTGCAGAAATACGGCGGGAGTTCCGTCGCGGACGCGGAGAGAGTATTCAATGTAGCCCGGCGCATCATGAAAACAAAGGCGGAGGGCAATCAGGTTGTCGTTGTGCTTTCCGCACAGGGCAAAACCACAGACGGTCTGATTGCGAAAGCAAAGGAAATCAACCCGAAAGCAAGCCGCAGGGAGATGGATATGCTTCTGGCTACGGGCGAACAGCAGTCTGTCGCACTGATGGCAATGGCAATCAATGCTTTGGGCGGCCGCGCTGTTTCGCTGAACGCCGTTCAGGTGGGCATTGAAACAACGAATACTTACAGCAACGCCAGAATCCGTATCATTCATACGGAGCGTATCGAAAATGAGCTGGAACGGAGCAACGTTGTGCTTGTAACCGGCTTTCAGGGCGTGAACCAGCTGGGCGATCTGACAACGCTCGGCAGGGGCGGCTCGGATACTTCGGCGGTTGCGCTGGCTGCCGCACTGAATGCGGATATCTGCGAAATTTATACAGACGTGGAAGGCGTATATACGGCAGACCCGCGCGTTGTGCCCGATGCGCAGAAACTGGACGAAATCAGCTATGACGAAATGCTGGAGCTTGCGTCTCTGGGCGCGAAGGTGCTCCATTGCCGTTCCGTTGAGCTGGCGAAAAAATACAATGTGAAGCTTGTGGTACGCTCCAGCATGACGGACGCGGAGGGTACAGAGGTTAAGGAGGATTGCAAGATGGAAAGAATGCTGGTCAGCGGCGTTGCGGCGGATAAAAATGTGTCCCGTATCTCGATTATGGGGATTAAGGATGAACCGGGTAAGGCGTTTGAAGTTTTCTCTCTGATGGCAAAGGAGAAAGTAAGCGTAGATATTATTTTGCAGTCCAACGGCTACGATGGGCGGCAGAATATTTCCTTTACGATTGGACGGGACGATCTGGAGCTTGCGCTGAAGGCATTGGAGAAGCATAAAGAGCGGCTGACGGCACAGGAGATTGTGCATGATGACAGCGTGGCGAAGCTGTCCATTGTGGGCGCGGGTATGGCGTCGAACCCCGGTGTTGCGGCGATGTTCTTTGAAGCGATGTACGACGCGGGTGTGAATATTCAGATGATTTCCACTTCTGAAATCAAGATTACTGTGCTGATTGCGAAAGATGATATTGACGCGGCGATGGTTGCGGTGCATGATAAGTTTAAGAACGCTTCTGTAAAGATGCGGAAGGAGTAAACACTGCGTTTGCTGCCTGAGAAAAATTTTCCACAATGGAAAAGGATTTTTATGGGCGGGGGATTGTTCTGAACAATCCCCCGTTTTGACTGCTGTGACAGCGGCGAAGCTGGCTTCACTTGCAGAAAAAGCAGCTCCCGCAGCAGTTCATTCCGGCATCACGCCGCGCCCGATTTCAGTTTCTGCCGCCCTTCGTGGTCCATTTCAAAATCTTCCCGAAGTATCAGCTCGGAGATGGGAACGATTTCAAAGCCTTTTTCTTTCAGACCCTTTAGAATACTGTCCAGAACCTGCGGGGTGTATTTTGCGTCGTTGTGAAACAGAATAATGGAGCCGTTGCCAAGGTGCTTGTGGTTCAGGACCTGATTCAGTTCTGCTTCTGCGCCTAATTCCTTCCAGTCGAGGCTATCCACATCCCACTGCACGGTATAATACCTGTCTCTTATACACATCTCCGAGCCCACGAGACGCTACGCTAT
>CAMQRG010000022.1 GCA_947036475.1 uncultured Clostridia bacterium | reverse complement strand
CATCATGGAAGGTACAGGCAAGCCTGACTACAAGAAATGCGTAGAAATTTCTACGACTGCGGCCCTGAAAGAAATGCTTGTACCCGGTATCATGGCAGTTGCGGCTCCTCTGATCGTTGGCATACTGCTTGGCACAGCGGCTCTGGGCGGCCTGCTGGCTGGCGCGCTGGTAACGGGCGTTCTGATGGCAATTTTCATGTCCAACGCCGGCGGTGCGTGGGATAACGCGAAAAAATATATCGAGGAAGGCAACCATGGAGGTAAGGGCAGCGAAGCGCATAAAGCGGCTGTTGTCGGCGATACAGTCGGCGACCCCTTCAAGGATACCTCCGGCCCTTCCATCAATATCCTGATTAAGCTGATGACGGTGGTTTCTCTGGTATTTGCGCCGCTGTTTATCTCTATCGGAAGCCTGCTGTAAGGCAACGAAAGCCTGTTACCGGGCAGACGAAGGTCTGAAGCAGAACGGAATCAAATACACATGACAAAAACGGCTATGACGTTCCGGCTTCCTAACTATATGAGGGGAGCGGCGCGCCATAGCTGTTCTTTTTACAAAACAAAAAACTTTTCGGAAAGAAAGGAGTGCAGTACAAATGAGAAAATTTATTGTTGACGCAAAGGTGTTTGAGGTTCTGCCGCATTACTGCCTTGGCGTGGTCGCGGCGAAAGGCGTGGACAACAAAGCCATGAATGCCCGCATTGAAGCGATGCTGGACGAGCAGGTTGAGAAATTTGCGCAGGAAAATCAGGGGGCGAATGTGCGGGAACTGCCGAATGTGAAGGCGTACCGCGATGCGTTTACGGCTCTCGGCATGAACCCGAATAAATTCATGTGCTCTATTGAGGCGCTGACGAAACGGGTGCAGAAGGGCGCAAAGCTGCCGCATATCAATTCGGTGGTTGACCTTGGCAATGCGCTTTCTGTAAAATATCAGTTTTCCATGGGTGCGCACGACCTTCGTAAGCTGGACGCAGATATAGAAGTACGTTTTTCTACGGCGGAGGATCACTTTTTGCCGATGGGTGAGGCAGAGCCGGAAACCATGCCGGAAGGCGAACTGGTTTATGTCAGCGGGCATACCGTAAAGACAAGACGCTGGATTTGGCGGCAGAGCGACGACGGGAAAATCACAGAGGATACCTGTGATGTATTTTTCCCGATAGACGGTTTTGAAGATGTGAACCGCGAGCAGGTTTTGCAGGCGCGCGATGAACTGGCGAAGATATTGCAGGAAGAATTCCACTGTGAGGTTAAAACGGGGTATATCAATAAGGACGAAAATTCGTTTGAATGCGAATAATCGAATGAATCATAAAGTTGGCTTGACGAATGAAAACAAAATTTTCTTTTTGATTGATTTTTAAGAAAAACGCCAATAAAAGAGCGGAGTTGTGTAAACAACTCCGCTCTTTGTGTCAGTAAATTTACGCAACGGGTTTTACAGTGCGGCACGAATACCTGATAAAATATCCCGGTATGCCTGTATCAGTACAGACGCATCAAGGCTGTATGCAAGCGCGTCAAAGCCCTGCTGGAAACTCTCCGGCACAGCCGCCGCATTGACGGTAAAATAGATGCAGAATTTTCCTTCGGCGTGGCACGCGTCCAGAACGCGCCGCAGAGCCGCCTGAAATTCCGGTTTGTCAAACTGTCCCGGTATCCCCATAGAGATGGAGAGGTCAAACGGGCCGATAAAGATGCCGTCCACACCGTCCAAAGCGGCAATCTCCTCAATATGCTCCAGCGCGCCAAGCGTTTCGCACTGGGGAATCAGGAGCGTTTCGCGGTTCCAGTATTCCATTTGTCCGGTAACGCTTTGTGCCGCAGCTTCGTCAAAGCCCCAGCCGTCCTTGCGGGAAGGGCAGAAGCCGCGTTTGCCAAGCGGTGCATATTTCGCATAGGAAATCAGTTCTTTTACCTGCTCCACGCTGTGTACATCGGGGATAATCAATCCCTGTGCGCCGATGTCCAGCAGTTTCAGCACAGCCGGGCGGCTGCTTTCGCGCACGCGCGCCAAAGGGCAAAGCCCGCTGTTTTCTGCCGCACGGATAAAGTCCCGAGTGCTTTCTGCCTCAAAAGGGCCATGCTCGTTGTCCAGTATGACAAAATCGAGCCCTGTCCGCCCGAGAGCCTCCACAACGCTGGGACTGCCCAGCTCAAAGAACGTCCCGATGGGTTTTCCGCCGTTTGCCAGTTTCTCTTTCAATAAGTTTTTCATCGTTTCCTGTTCTCCTTTCCGATTACGGTTTTGCGGGGATAGGGCTTTTTTTCGTCCGTCAGGCCTGCCAGATAATCCATGCTTGTATCCAGCGCGAGGGCGATTTTTTTCAGCTGTTCAAAGGTATAATAGCGTTTGCCGGTTTCCAGCTTGGAATAATCGCTTTGGTCTATACCCGTAAGCATCTGCATTTTTATCTGCGTGTAGCCCTTTTCCAGCCGCAGGTTTTTCAGTCTTTTCATGATATCACTCCTATATGTATTATGTCAAATTGACCTATTGACATTAGGGTGAAATTGACCTAAAATAATTTTGGAGGTGACAGAAATGGAGCATTTAACCCAAATTCTGACATATCTTTTGCAGCGGCAGGAAAACGGGGAATTTTCTGCGGGAAAAGAGGAAATCGACAGGGCCGAACGCGCCATACTTCTGGAACAGATTGGCACGGCGTTACAGGAGGACGGGCTTTCAGATGAAGCGCGGCTTACGCGTATCGCATCGCTTTTGAAGGAATTCAGAAGGGACTGAGCCGCCTTTTCTGTTAATTTTATCAAAAAGGGCCGAAAGTCCCAATATTAAAACATTTTTAGTTGTCTTTTTCGCAAAATCCCCCTATAATAAAAAAAACGAATAGCGGGAGAGTGTCAGTTTTGAAGGAGAAAAAAGAAAAAAGCCTGTTTGCGCTTTATTTTAAGGTGCTGTTTATTGTGCTGGCGATTCTTGCAGTCTGGGGCGGGATTGCCTATGGCATTTTTCATTATCTGGTCGGCGGACTGAATCGTTCAGAGGTGGACGAAAAAAACCTTTCGGTGAATGAGGAAGTCGTAAAGCAGTCGAAAGAACAGAAAATTATGAACATCGCGCTGTATGGCGTGGATTCCAGAAATCAGGATTATAAAGGCCGTTCGGACGCCATCATACTGCTTTCGCTGAACGGGAACACAGGTAAGATAAAACTGGTTTCCATCGCGCGGGACAGCTATGTTTCTGTGCCGGGGCATTATGATACCAAAATCAACCATGCGTATGCCTACGGCGGGCCGGAGCTGGCCATACAGACGCTGAATGAAAATTTCGGGCTGGATATTTCGGATTATGTGACGGTCAATTTTGATTCCCTTGCGGATATCATAGACGAAATGGGCGGAATTGATCTGGAAGTCAGCGAGGCGGAACGCCAGCAGATAAACGCGTATCTTCTGCGCGGAGAGCCCCTGCGGCAGACGGGTCTGGTTCATTTGAACGGACCGCAGGCGGTAAGCTATTCGCGCATACGTAAAATAGACAGCGACAGCAAGCGCGCGGAGCGGCAGAGGCGTGTGCTGACCTGCCTGTTTGAAAAGGCGTTGGAGATTAAACCGGTGCAGTATCCGGCATACATAAGGAAATTTGCACCAATGGCGGAAACCTCCCTCAGCAATGAAGAACTTTTGCAGATTGCCTCCATAGGCATGAAGGGGAGCCAGCTGAAGCTGGAACAGGCGGCGTTCCCGAATGATTTCCTTCCGTATCACGGGGAAACGATTGCGGGGGTTTGGTATTATGTATATGATACGGACGTAGCCGCGGATATGCTCCACCAGTATATTTATGAGGACGTGCCGTTTGAGGAATACGTCCAGCCGGAGAATATTACGAAGCGGCGGAAATATTCCCCTGCGCCGGAGCCTGTGAGACCTGCGGAGCCGGAGGAAACACAAGACCCTGAGGAAACCGGAGAACCGGAGGAAGGACAGACGGAGCCAGCGGAAGATTTGCCGCATACGCCGGAATGGGTGACGCCTGCCGAATCCGAGGAGCCGCTTGTACCCACAGAGCCGCAGGAACCGGAGCCGACAGAGCCGTCGGTGCCTGTTGAACCAGCAGAACCGGAGCCCGTAGCGGAGCCGGAACCGATACCGGAAAATGATGCAGAGCCGCTGCCTATGGAGCCGACATGGGTTACAGAACTGGCCGGCGAGGGATAAAGAATCAAAAAAGATATGAAAAAGCCTTGAGAATACCAGTATTCTCAAGGCTTTCGTTATCTGTAATGAAGAATATCCTTATGTGATGTGTGCATAAGCGCAGGGTGGTGCCGGATTTGGTAAATTTATCAAATCCGCAATAGGATTATATATCTTTCCGGTTTACAACGGAAAGGTATTCGCCCATGCAGCAGCCGAGCACAGCCACGCGGCAGGTATAACATTCCCAGCCTTCGCCCGACCATTCCGCAACGCCGTTTTG
The DNA here is from genome assembly GCA_947036475.1 of uncultured Clostridia bacterium. Lineage (GTDB taxonomy): Bacteria > Bacillota > Clostridia > Lachnospirales > Anaerotignaceae > Anaerotignum_A. The sequence goes on along the minus strand of CAMQRG010000022.1, from coordinate 13,961 downwards.
CAGGATGCGGTTGATGCGGTCGCGGGTGTCCTCCGGTGTGCGCATCGGAAACAGGTGTATGAAGTCCGCAAGGCTGCCCTCAAACGCCATATCATCGGGGAATGGCGCGTCCGTCAGAAGAAAGGATTCCACCTGTCTGGCGGAGAGGATATGTGCCGCAGTGCCGCCGGCGGCCAGCCATTCTGCGCGTGCCTGTGCGCTGCCGCCAAGGCAGCAGAAGGGTTCGCCTGTTTTACACATTTGTTCCAATTTTTCTTTCAGCATATTTTCACTTCCCTGTAAATATAGATGAAAGACCGTGGGGCCCTGCCCCACTGCCCCGCTGGGGCATTATGCCCCAGACCCTGATTTTCCGCCGCATTTTATGCGGCGGAGAGAAAAAGCTTTCTACTGAAAAGCATATTTCAAAAAAACAATGTTTATACACTGCCCAGCCGCACGAAAGTGCGGCTGAAAGCGGGTCAAGGGACGAAGTCCCTTGTGGGGGTGCAGGGGGCAAAGCCCCTGCGGTCTTTTATCTTTTATTACTTCGCTGCTTTTACTTTTATCCAAAGCTCCGCAAGCGTTTTCTTCAGTACCTGATTGTCGCGGAATACCTCGTCTTTTGCATAGCCCGAGCGCGGCAGATACGCTTCATTCTCCGCGAACAGCCCGCCTTCACCGCTCAGGTCGTCCAAAACTTCCTGGTTCGAGGACGCATAGCCTACAAATTCTGAATTATCCAGCGAAGCATCATACGTCAGCACATAATTGATGAACTCATGCGCCAGCAGAGGGTTTTCCGCATTTGCCGGAATAACCATTGCATCGCTCCAGAGGTTCGTGCCTTCATTTGGCATCCAGAAGCTCATGTCCTCGTTTTCCTGTAAAATTGTCGTTGCATCGCCGCTGTAAACTACGGCAATATCCTTCGTACCCGTAATCATGCCGTCGATGACTTCATCTGTTACATAAACCGGTTCCATGGTGTTGTTCATATCCAAAAGCCAGTTATAAGCGTCCTGAATTTCCTGCTCATTTTCGGTATTCATGGAATAGCCCAACGCCTTAAACGCCATCATAAAGGAATCGCGTTCGGAATCGTAGATATAAATGCGGCCTTTGTAATCCGTATTCCGCAGTATTTCGTAGCCCTGTTCTTCTACTGCGGCAGGGTCAACGTTGTTATGGTTGTACACAATACCTACACTGCCCCAGAAATACGGTACGGAATAGGTATTTGCCGGATCATATGGCAGGGAACGCACGCCCTCCGCCAGATTGACGATGTTCGGGATTTTTTCAATATCCAGTTCCTGAAGCATATCTTCTGCTACCAGCCGTTCAATCATGTAATCCGAAGGAACAAGCACGTCATAGGCATCGCCCGCCTGCAATTTTGTATACATCATTTCGTTGGAATCGAAATATTCCAAAATAACTTTAACGCCGAACTGTTTTTCAAAATTGCTGATGAGGTCCTGACCCATATATTCGCCCCAGTTATAGAGCTTGAGCGTGTCAGAGCCGTATTTTTCTACGGCGTTCTCTGCGGCTTCGCCGCCTCCGCCGCCGCAGCCGGATAATAGCATAGTGCCCGCCAGAAGCAGTGCAAACAGTTTTTTCATTCTTTTTCTCTCCTTCGTTCTTTAATAATAGGTACCAGGTTCACAATGAGCAGGGAAACCGTAATCAGCACGATTACCAGCGTGGAAAGCGCGTTGATGGAAGGGTTGACGCGTTTGCTCATGGTGTAGACCAGTATGGATATATTGTTGACACCATTGCCTGTGACGAAATAGGAAATGATGAAATCGTCAAAGCTCATGGTGAAAGCAATCAGTGCGCCGGAAATAATGCCCGGCATAATCTGCGGTACGATGACTTTTGTCAGGGCCTGTAACGGCGTTGCGCCTAAATCCAGCGCAGCGTCCGCAAGGTTGGGGTCAAGCGAGCGCAGCTTTGGGGAAACCGAAAGTATCACGTAGGGCGTGCAGAACATGATGTGCGCCAGCAGAAGGGTCAGAAAGCCCTTGTTTACGCCGAGCGCGCTGAAAAACATCAGCAGTCCGATTGCCGTTACAATTTCCGGATTCATAATCGGCAGGTTGTTCACCTGTTCCACCACGTTCCGAAGGGCGCGGCGGGAGCGGGAAAGCCCGATTGCCGCCAGTGTTCCGGCAAGGGTGGAAATGATGGTCGCCAGTATGGCGATGACGATGGTATAAACGACTGCCTGCATCATTGTCCTGTCTGAGAACATACGCTCATACCATTGCAGGGAAAACCCGCTGAATTTTGTCAGGGAACGGGAATCGTTGAAGGAAAACACGATAATATACAGTATTGGCAGGTAGAAAAATAATGCCGTCAGGCCGAGTATGACTTTTCCGCCAATGCCTGTTCTTTGTTTTGGCTCCATGTTATTCCCTCCTTCCGTTTGCCGCAGGGTCGGTATCCACCTTGCGGGTCAGGTACATCGAAACCATGATGATAACTGCCATAATCAGCGAAATTGCGCTGCCAAAGTTCCAGTCGCCGCTGGTCAGGAACTGCGTTTCGATGACATTGCCGATGAGTACATACTGTCCGCCGCCCAGCAGTTTCGGGATAAAGAAGCTGGAAACCGCCGGCAGGAACACCAGCGTAATGCCGCTCAATACGCCCGGCAGGGAGAGCGGCAGTGTGACGCGCAGGAAACTCTGCACGCGGTTCGCACCAAGGTCGCTGGCGGCTTCCAAAAGGCTTTTATCCATTTTTGCAAGGGACGTGTGAATCTGCAATATCATAAACGGTATAAAATTGTATACCATGCCCAGCACGACGGCAAATGTGGTATACATCATATGAAACGGGCCGAGACCGAACAGCGCGAAAATGCGGTTCAGCAGGCCGTCGTCCTGCAATATGCCGACCCATGCGTAAGTGCGCACGAGCATGTTAATCCATGTCGGCAGGGTAATCATCAGTATCCAGAATACGCGGCTTTTTTCCGGCCCGGACGCGATAACGTAGGCGATGGGATAGCCAAGCAGCACACAGACGATTGTCGTCACTACCGCTATCACAAGCGAACGTTTCAGAACATCGAGGAATACTGCGTCCTGAAAGAAACGGGCGAAGTTTTCCAGCGTGAAGCGGAATGTTGTGACGTCGTTGCCGGCCTTTGTGAATGCGTAAAGCAGTATCATCAGCATCGGCAGGACAATCATGACGGCGGTCCATGCCGCGTAGGGGTAAATCATGTTGCGGAATTGGCGCATGGCGGAGCCTCCTTTCTAAAAACCTAAAGACCTTGGGGCTTTGCCCCAAACCCCACAAGCCCTTTGAAAAGGGCTTGACCCTAAACTTTATTTGCAAAACTGCGTTTTGCCGAATTTTTGAAACACAGTTTACTGCGTTTTTGCCATAATATGGATATCCTCCGGCTGGAACATCAGCCCGACCTCGTCCCCGACTTCATATTTATCGGTTGTATCGACCTTATATTCATAGCCCTTTGTGGCAAACGTCACATCATACACGCCGGGCGTAATATGTTCAGGGTCAAAGGTATATTTCACATCGGAAATATCTACTGCCGTCCCGTCTTCCAGACTCCACGCGGAGGCGTTCGCCCAAGTTTTCAGGTCTGTTTCCAGCGCGATGGATTCCTGTATTTCGTCGGCCTTTTTGAAGAAATTCACCGCGAAAATTTCTTCCTCATTTTCTGTACTGGTGACGCGGTTTTCGTCCTTCACAATCATGTTGACCGTTACGGAAGTCCCCGCGGCAGTGGAGAATGTTACAGGATATGTCCCATTCTGCTTTTCGATAGTATAGGAAACCTCTTTGATGGAGATAAATTCGTCTTCATCGGGGTTCCATGCCTGTGCGTCCGCGCGGGCTATGATGGTTGCATCGTCCAGTTCTTCCACGTCCTCCACGTCAAGGTAAAAATCATTGGCAGACATCTTTTCATTGGCGGCCTCGTTAAAGACGGGCCTGTCATCGGAAACCTGCATTTTAACAGTGATTTCGGTACCAACCTTTGTTTCAACCATTGTTTCATAATGCACGCCCTTGAACAGAACGGATTTGACTACGCCTTTTAGCTTGCCCTCTCCACGCGGCACAATATCCAAATCCTCCGGACGAATGACAACGTCCACGATTTCATTTTTGCCGAATCCCTGATCCACGCAGACAAAGCGGCGTCCTTCAAATACGACTTTGTAATCCTCCAGCATAACGCCCTCTATGATATTGCTTTCGCCAATGAAATTCGCGACAAATTCGTTTACCGGTTCGTTATAAATATCAGTCGGCGTGCCAATCTGCTGGATTTCCCCATCTTTCATGACAACGATTTTGTCAGACATCGTCAGGGCTTCTTCCTGGTCGTGTGTGACGTAAATAAACGTGATGCCTACCTCCTGCTGTATTTTTTTCAGTTCATGCTGCATTTCCTGCCGCAGTTTCAAATCCAGTGCGCCAAGGGGCTCGTCCAGAAGGAGGACGCTCGGCTCGTTGACCAGTGCGCGGGCGATGGCGACGCGCTGCTGCTGCCCGCCGGACATCTCGGTAACGGCGCGTTCGGCGTATTCCTCAAGGTTTACCAGTTTCAGCATACGCTTGACCTTCTGCTCAATAACGTCCTTCGGCTCTTTTTTGATTTTCAGGCCGAAAGCGATGTTATTGTAAACGTTCATGTGCGGAAAAAGAGCGTATTTCTGGAAAACGGTGTTGATTTCGCGCTTGTATGGCGGGACGGTGGAAATTTCCTCGCCGTCGAACAGCACCTGTCCCTCGTTCTGAGTCAGGAAACCGCCCAGAATACGCAGGAGGGTTGTTTTGCCGCAGCCGCTTGGGCCGAGGAGCGTGACGAACTCGTTTTCATAGATATCAAGGTTGATGCCTTTCAGCACGAGTTTGCCATCGAACTCCTTCACGATATTTTTGAACTGTATCAGTTTTTTCTCCATAATTACCTCCTTGATTGCCTTGGGGCGCTGCCCCAGACCCCAATTGCCAACCGCATTACATGCGGTTGGGTGGAATTACAAAAAATTATAGTTTTACGGGAAATTTCAATTCCCTTTCCCGCAATCGTACAGATGTGCGATTGAAAACGGGTCAAGGGCTGAAAGCCCTTGCGGGGGAGTGCCCCACGGTCTTCCATCAGAACAAAGGCGGCGTGGATACCCATAAGACCTTTGCTGTCGTTTTTTTCTCGTTCCGCAGCGTATGGCTGCATTTGCCGGAAAGATAGAACGTTTCGCCTTTGTGCACGGTGTGGCGTTCCTCGCCTGTCAGCAGCACGACACTGCCCTCGAGTACATAGCCAAATTCCTCGCCACTGTGCGGGTCCATTACGAAGGACTCCCCGCCCTGCGGCAGTTCCAGAAGGATTGGCTCCATTTCGTTTTTCTGCGTGTTCGGTACAATCCAGTGTATTGTGCAGCTGCCGCGCTCGTCCACAAAAAAATCCTTTTTCCGGAATACCAGCTGCTCCTGTTTCTCGTCCTTGAAAAATTCTGACAGTGAGCTCCCCAATGCTTCTACAATATCATTCAGCGTGGCTATGGAAGGCGATGTCAGGTCGCGCTCCAGCTGTGAAAGAAAGCCTTTTGTCAGTTCGCTACGGCTGGCAAGTTCCTCCAGCGTCAGACCCTTCTGGATACGAAGCCGCTTGATTTTCTGTCCGATTTCCATGCGCCTGCGCACCTCCTTTTATTGACTCCTTGCGAGATTTTCCATTTCATGAAATATAAACGTTACTCATTATACAGAAAATCTTCCCGAATGCAATAGGAAATAAACAAAAAATTCGATTTATTAAACAATTTGGTATTCTTCAACAAAAACTGTCGTATTTCGCAGTATTTTTTTGTTCTGCTGAAAACTGCGTATTTTCTGCGGTTTTACAAGAAAATGCAGCAGGTTTGTTTAGTAATACAAAACCACAGGAAAAGAAACCTTAAACCGCGCGCAGGGTTTCTATTGAGGATTTTGGACGTGCGTTCGTGCATAAAATAAAAACAGAAATATACGTTTCCATTTTTTGTAAGATGCACTTTGCTGTTTTGAAAAAAATACAATATACTGTCTACACGCCTATGTGTTTCCGTAAGCCTTGAATTTCCAGCTGTTTTATTATGGAAAGCGCGTCTGACATGCGCTATATTGCAGGATTTCCGCGGTGTGCGCTGAAAATTTTGATTGACTTTGTGAAATATTTGTGTTTCAATATATATATAAGGAACGATTTTCGATAAATTTTATAGTTTGAATTGAGAGATCGCTCCTGTTGGCAGACACAATGTTATATTTTTTCAATAAGGAGGACGATCCCCATGGTAAAATTTGCTAACAGAATGAGCCTTTTGACAGGTTCCGAAATCAGAGAACTGCTGAAGCTGACGTCTCAGCCGGATATCATCTCTTTTGCCGGCGGTATGCCTGCTCCTGAGCTTTTCCCCGTTGAAGGCGTGAAAGAAGCGGCGATCCAGACTCTGGATGAACGCGGCCGCGCGGCTTTGCAGTATGCTTCCACAGAGGGCGACCCTGCGTTGAGAAAGCACATTGTAGCCAGAATGGAGGCAAAGAACGGCATCAAGACAGACATTGACCATGTACTTGTTACAAGCGGTTCCCAGCAGGGTCTGGATTTCTCCGCACGTGTTTTCGTAAATCCCGGCGATGTAATCGTTCTGGAAAGCCCCTCTTATGTAGGCGCGGTTAATGCGTTTAAGGCATGCGAACCGAAATTCGTTGATATCCCGACGGATGGTGAAGGCATGATTATGGAGGAACTGGAAAAGGTTCTTTCTACGACAGACAATGTAAAAATGATTTATGTAATCCCCGATTTCCAGAATCCCTCCGGCCGCACATGGAGCCTTGAGAGAAGACAGAAGTTTATGGAAATCATCAACAAATATGAAGTACCCGTTGTTGAGGATAACCCTTATGGCGAACTGCGCTTTGAAGGCACAAGCCTGCCTTCCCTGAAATCTATGGATACAAAGGGCCTGGTTATCTTCCTTGGAACATTCTCCAAGATTCTGGCTCCTGGCTACCGTCTTGGCTGGGTTTGCGCGGAAACAGAAATCCTTGGCAAATACAACTTCATGAAACAGGCATCCGACCTGCAGGCTTCTTCTATCGGCCAGATGGAAACTGCAAAATTCCTCGACCTGTATAATCTTGACGATCATGTTGAGAAAATCAAAGCAGTTTATGTAAAACGGAGAGACTGCATGCTGAAGGCAATGGAAGATTACTTCCCCGAGGGCGTTACATGGACGCATCCTGATGGCGGCCTGTTCACATGGGTAACACTGCCCGATTACATGAACGCAAAAGAGCTTGCACCTCAGTGCCTGGAGAAAAAGGTTGCATATGTACCCGGCGGCGGTTTCTTCCCGAATGGCGGACATGACAATACGCTGCGCCTGAACTACTCCTGCATGCCCGAAGAAAAGATTACGGAAGGCATTAAGAGAATTGGCGAAGTAATCAAAGCGAACATGAAATAAAATACCGTATCCGAACAGCGATACATAAAAATGGGAAAGCTTTCGGGCTTTCCCAAACTATTATAAAATCTATTTTTGTGTCGCGGAAGGGTTCGGGAAACGAAGCGTTTCCCGAGTGGAATCCGCAGAACGGGCTTTGCCCGTTCGAGGAAAAGAGTGAGTTTCGAGGCTTTTTTAGAAGCCGATGGAACGAGCCTCTTTATACTTACAGTTTCTCAAAAAAGGCTTGAGGGCGTAGCCTGAGCCTTTTTTGAATCGCTAGGAAAGCCTTCGGGCTTTCCTTTTTTTGCGCAGAAAAGGGCAGGGCGGAGAAAAATCCCATGCCCTGCCGATTGCTGAGGTGAAAGATGTATTGACCGAAAACGGTCTGTATTCGGAAATGCTTTGTTTTGCAATATTACCCGATGAAGAACTGTGTCCAGTAGTTGCCTTCCAGATAGCCCACGCCGATTCCTGTGAAGTGTGGACTAAGAATGTTCTTCCTATGTCCTTCGGAGTTCATCCATGCTGTAACGACTTCTTCGGGTGTTGTCTGCCCTGAAGCAATATTCTCACCCGCCGCGCGGTAGTTTACACCGGATTCCACTAACGCCGTAAAGCAGTTTTTGCCGTTGGGACGTGTGTGGCTGAAAGAAGTGCGGATTTCTGCCGCGCGCACCTGTGCCGCCTGAGAAGCAGCAGCATCCAGAGTCAATGCGGGAAGTCCGACTTTTGCACGCTCCACATTTACCAGTTCTGTCACTCTTGCCGCATATGCAGAAACATTATCGACGTCTGCGTCAGTCTGGCTGTCGTCCGGTATCTCCGGCAGGTCAGGTTTCTCCACAGGTTTTTCTACGGGCAGGTCAATCACCGGTTTGTCCAAATCCGGTTCTTCTGTGCCGGGTTTGTCAATGCCTGGCTTGTCCGAATCCGGCTTATCAGAAGGGATAACGGGACAATCCGGCAGGATTTGTGTGCAGCCCGGCAGGCATTTTTCCAGCCGCTGCAATACCAGCTGCCGCAAAGAGTCTACCTCCTGCCCGCCAACATACTGCCGCAGAATCTCACATGTACTTGCCGCCTGTAAAGGTGCAGCATAGGCTGTGGCGGACATGCCTACCGTCAATATCGCCGCCACGCAAAGTGCCATGGTCTTTTTCATTGAAAATCACTCCCCGATATTTTTTCAGAAAATTGGGCAGCCGCTTCCATGCCTGTGGCATTTGTGGAAGCTCTGTCATTTCCTGATATACCTAGTATAGCACAGGCAATTCTGGCAGGCAATGGTACTTGTTGCCAACAATAATTGCCAAAAACGCTGGCATTATCCGTTTTTTCTGCAATTTCCCACAAAAGGCCAGAATTTGGCAGTATTCGGAAAGATATCCTGAGGCTTCTGCCCTCTGCATGGAATAATTCTTTACATTTTGCGCGTTTCTGCTAAAATAAAAATAGGACAATCCGGGGAGTCTGCTTCGTATCTCCCCGCTGGTATCAGGATACGGAACAGGCTCTAAAAAAGAGGAGGGCGTATATGGCGGATTTGGAAAATACATCATTCCAGAATAACCTGGTTTTTGCACTGGATATTGGAACAAGAAGCATCATTGGCATGGTAGGACGCCTGCAGGACGACCGCGTGAATATTCTCGCGGTGGAGAAGGCGGAGCATACAGGCCGCGCTATGGTAGACGGGCAGATAGAAAATATAGATAAGGTTGCGGCTCTGGCCGGGGAGGTCAAAAAACGGCTGGAAAAACAGCTGGATGTTGAGCTGAAACGCGTCAGCATCGCAGCGGCAGGGCGCGCTCTGCGTACCCAGCGCGTGACATATGAGATTGAACTGCCAGATGTGCAGCTTGTGACGGAGGAAACCGTCAGCCGTCTGGAAGCAGGCGCCATCAGCGCGGCCGAGGCGGAGTTTTCCGGAGAAAATGAAGAAGAACAGACGCACCGCCGTTTTTATCTGGTGGGCTATTCCGTCTGTCAGTATTATCTGGACGATTACATGATGTCCAGCCTGAAAGACCATCATGGCAAACATATCCGCGCGGATATTATTGCAACGTTCCTGCCGGGCGAGGTGGTGGAAAGTCTGTATACCACCATGCATAAAATCGGTTTGGAGGTCGCCAGCATCACGCTGGAGCCTATTGCGGCAATCAATGCTGCCATACCCGAAAGCCTCCGTCTGTTGAACCTTGCGCTGGCTGATATCGGTGCGGGGACGTCGGATATTGCAGCGTGCCGCGACGGCAGCGTGATTGGCTATACTATGGCGACGATTGCCGGAGATGAAGTGACGGAAACCATTATGAAGGAATACCTTGTTGATTTCCAGACGGCAGAAACCATAAAATCCCAGCTGGAGGAACGCACCGATATCTCCTTTATTGACGTGCTGGGTTTCGAGCAGAAAATATCTTATGATGAAGTGATGAGCTGTGTCAACCAGACAACAGAAAAGCTCTGCGCCGAGATTTCCGCGAAAATCAAGGAGGTCAATGGCGGTGTACCGTCGGCGGTGTTCCTTTCCGGCGGCGGCAGCAGGCTGAAAGGGCTGCGCGAAGGCATCATCAACGCGTTGGAGATGAACCCCGGGCGTGTTGCCATTGCGGGCAATAATTTCAAAATACACGCATTTTCCGATACCATTGATATCAATAACCCGGAATACGCAACACCGATTGGTATTCTCGTTTCCTCCGGTCTGAACCTGATTAACGACAGCTTTCAGATTACACTGAACGGACGCCCGGCGAAGCTGTTCCGCAGCGGCGCGTTTACGGCGCGCGACCTGCTTATGATGAATGGATACAGTTATCAGGATATGATAGGGCGTTCCGGTAAAAATATTGTTGTTTCCGTCAATGGGGAACGGGTGGTTTTCTATGGTACGCATGCCGAGCCCGCCGTTCTGAAAATCAATGGACGGGAAGGCAAGCTCTCCGACACCATTCATGCAGGGGACGAAATTACGTTTACCTCTGCCGTTAACGGAGCAACGCCGGACTGTGCGCTGAAAGACATTCAGGGAATTGACGGCGCAAAACGCGTCAGGCTGAACGGGGAGAGCGTTGCGCTGAGTACGCCTCTGAAATTCGGGGACATTATCACATTCGAGGAAGCAGATGAAGCTGGCTATGGCAGCTTTGCGGAAACAACAGAAGACGAAATTCTGGGCGGCTGGGATTATCCGGCTGAGCCTGAGATGGAGGAAATCATAAGTGCCGAAGAAGCTGTAATCGCCGAAGTGCCTGTAACTGCTGAGGCGGCAGAGAGCACCGGAGAGCCTGTAATTGCTGAAACGGCAGTGAGTACCGAAGTGCCTGTAAGTGCTGAAATGCCTGTAAGCACCGAAGCACCTGTAAGCACCGAAGTGATTGTAAGCGAAGAAACTGCGGTGATGCCTGACGAGTCCGCTGAGTCCGCGGAGCCTGCTGGTCCTGTCGCACCCATCGCACCCACAGTGCCTGAGATGACTGCTGGACCAGATGCGGTATCTGTGCCATCTATGACATTTATGCTGAACGATAAGCCCCTGACACTGATGCGAAGGGACAAGGATAACCCGTATTTGCTGATGGATATGCTGGAATACGCGGAACTGGATTTCAATAACCTGAAAGGGCAGGTTATATTGCAGGTCAACGGGAAAAATGGCTATTTCCAACAACCCCTGCGGGAAGGCGATTCGATTTCTATTTTTGAACAGGAAAAATAAACGAAATACATGAAAAAAACCTGTGGGGATTATGGGCGTTGCCATAAGAAAATTTCATTTTTTTTGAAGCGTCTGAAAAATCAAGATTTTTCAGAGTGGCTAAAATTTTAGAAGAAATTTTCTCAGGCAACAGCCGTCAGCGTTTGACTTAAGAAACAAGGCTAAAAGAAAAATTTGTTTTCTTAAGTCAAGCCGCCTTTCCCGCAGGGTTTTGTGTTTCAGGACTTTTTGAAAGCCGCCTGTTTTCGGAGAAAGCGGAACAAAGAACTTTGCTGTGCTCTGGATTTCGCATATCTGGGCTAATCAGGGTTTTGTTTTCAAATACCGCAGGGCCGTTTGGGCTACCAGCCCGATCAGGAGCCCCGTCACCACGCCGGAACCCAGCAGGAACGGCAGATAATATGCCATTTTCACATTTTCTACTGCCAACGCCGCCACAACGATTTGCCCGACATTATGGAATATGCCGCCTGCGATGCTTACGCCGACAATACTGAACCGCCCTGTCTTTTTCAGCATTGCCATAGCCGCAAAACTGAGCAACGCACCGGAAAGGCTGTAAAGCAGGCCGGCAAAGCCAGCGAACAACAGTCCACAGAGTATTACCCGAACAAGCGATATGAAAAACGCACTTCTGGCGTCCATATAATACAGTATGACGATGACGACAACATTCGCAAGCCCCAGCTTTACGCCCGGAATGGGGACGGGGACAGGTACAAGCATCTCCACATAGCCCATCAGAACGGCAAGCGCGGCAAACAGCCCATAATAGGCAACCCTTCCCGCCTTCATTGTCCCACCACCGTATCAAACGCCGCAGAGCCGTCTCCGGTAATTTCGACTACCAGCTTATGCGGCAGACAGACGATGGTTTCGCCCGTCCGGCTGATTTTTTTATGCTCTACACAAATCTGGTCGCGGCAGTCCGCATCTGTTACCATTACAGTGCCGTCCTGAACAGCGACAATATTATAGCCTTGCGGCGTTTCGATGCGTATGCTGTCGTTTTCATTCAGCGGCAGAAACGCCGCGCTTTTTCCGTCAACAGTAACCTCTGCGCCGCCGCCGGCTTCAGCCCCTGCGGAGTAGAACAGATAGACCCCCGCCGCCACAGCCAGTGCGCCCGCCGCAAGGAAAATGTCCGCTTTTTTCATGCCCTCCGCCGCCTTTCTTTTCCGAAATTCCGCCCCTTCTGCGTTTTGAAAAACTGTTTTTCTATACAGGAAAAAAGGAAGCCAGTGCTTCCTTTTCAGCTTTTCCAAGTAGTAAAATACTCATACGTTGAGAATAAAAAACTGCCCAGAACCGGAATCGAACCAGTGACACGTGGATTTTCAGTCCACTGCTCTACCAACTGAGCTATCTGGGCATAAAAGACAAATTCAATTTACTTGGCTATCATAGCATAAAATGTTTTTTTTGTCAAACACTTTTTTACAAAAATAACAAAAAATTGCAATGTTGTTCAGGGAGGCTTCCGCCTCCCCGAAAGATACTTAGAACTTATCCATAAATAAGATACGTGCAGACTGCACAGTCAGATTTTTCGACAGGCAAGGAGCTTTTTTGCAGGCGTACCGAGTGGTACGGCAAGGAAAAGCAACAAAGACTGTCGGAAAATCTGAAGCAAGATGTGCGTAGATAATTTACGGATAGGTTCTTAATATTCCTTTCCCATCATCAGCGCAACATCCATCCATTCGGTAACCATTGCGTAAAGCTCATCGTCGTCCTTCATGCGTTCGATGGTTTCCTCGTCATTTTCAAATGTCAGAAGAAGCGTATCGAACTCATTGTAAAAATCGACGCGCCAATCCTCCCGCACGCGGCGGTATTTTCTCAGGTAATAACAGATGTCGTCCAAACTGCGTATTGTAAATCTGTCATGAATCATAGCGCACCCCTCCTTACGCACAGTATATCAAAAAATGTCATGAAAAAAAAGGGCGAATGAAAAGAATTTCTCTTATTGTTTTCCCGTCGAGCCGATACCGCCGCGGTCCACATTGCCGAGGTCGTCGGTTTCCTGAAATTCGATTGCGGGCTGGTGCTCGAAAATGCGGAACTGGCAGATGCGGTCATTTACCTTAATCACCGTATCCCGCAGGGCGTAAGCGGGGAAAAACCATTGGTCGCCGTTGCCGCAGTAGCTTTCGTCAACCACGCCGCAGTGGTTGGTCTGTATGATGCCGAAGTTTTTGAATGTGGAACTGCGGGGCAGAATATGCGCTTCGTAGCCTTTCGGCAGCTGCATTGCCACGCCCAGTGGTATCAGCTGGAATTCGCCGGCTTTCAGTTCTACACGCTCCGCCGCCCGGAGGTCTATCCAGTCTGATTTTCCGTCAATATAGCACAGTTTGTCAATCTGGCTGCTGAGATATTTTATTCGTATCTTTTCCATAGTGTTTTCCTCTCTGTAAAAAATATTCGCATCGGTTTTGGGCGCTTATAAAGGCTTTTTTCCGATTTTTCCGGCTTTTCGCGGATACTGCGGCGGTGTGGGTGCGGTTTTTTCAATGAAAACCAGCTTGTGCGCAAGGTCTGTGCCGGGAATATCCACATCGCGGATTTCTGCCAGTCTGCCGCCCAGCTTTTCCAATGCCGTATGGCTCTCTGCTGCCTCCGCTTCTGCGTCCGGCCCTTTCAGCGCGGCAAAATACCCGCCGACCTTCACGAACGGCAGACAGTATTCCAGCAGTATGGGCAGCGCGGCGACCGCGCGGGATACACAGAGGTCGAACTGCTCCCGATAT
>CAMQRG010000021.1 GCA_947036475.1 uncultured Clostridia bacterium | reverse complement strand
ATTTTCTCAGGCAACAGCCGTCAGCGTTTGACTTAAGAAACCAGGCCAAAAGAAAAATTTGTTTTCTTAAGTCAAGCCGCCTTTCTGTGTGATGTTGGCAGAACCGCCGCCTGTTATGATTTTACGGGTTAAATTTTTTCAATTTTTTCCTCAATATCCTGCTTCATTGCTTTGATTTTTTCTTCGGCGGCGGCAAGGCTGTCCGCTTTTACGCCGAAATAGAATTTCAGCTTCGGCTCTGTGCCGGAAGGGCGAATGCAAATCCATGCGCCATCGTCAAGGATATACTGCAAAACATCGGAAACCGGAAGGGGGCTGGCGATTTCCGTTCCTGCTGCGATATCGCGGAAAATCTGCGTTTTATAATCCCTTGCGGAAACAACCTTCACTCCAGCGAATGTTTCTGGCGTGTTTTCGCGGAAACCTTTCATGATTGCCGCGATGCGCGCAACGCCGTCCAGACCCTTCAGCGTCAGGGACATTACGTCCTCGCGGTAGCAGCCGTATTTCTCATAGAGGGCAAGCAGGGCGTCATAAAGCGTCATGCCTTTTTCCTTGTAATATGCCGCCATTTCACAGATGAGCAGGCTGGCAACAACTGCATCTTTATCCCGCGCGTATGTTCCGGCAAGGCAGCCGTAGCTTTCTTCAAAGCCAAACAGGTAGGTATGGCTGCCGGTTTCCTCGAAACCCTTTATTTTTTCGCCGATGAACTTGAAACCTGTCAGTACGTCCATTTTTTCCACGCCGTATGCTTCGCAGATGGGCGTGATAAGTTCCGTTGTTACGATGGTTTTTACGACTGCGCCGTTTGCGGGCAGTTTACCCTGCTCATGCTTTCTGGCAAGAATATATTCTGTCAGGAGCGCGCCGACCATGTTGCCTGTCAGTACGACGAATTCACCTTTATCGTTGCGCACAACTGCGCCTACGCGGTCACAGTCGGGGTCTGTGCCGATGATAACGTCAGCATGCTTTTCCTCCGCCAGTTTTTCCGCCAGAACGAATACTTTTGCGTCTTCAGGATTCGGGTAGCCGACTGTTGTAAATTTAGGGTCGGGCATTTCCTGCTCCGGCACAACGAACACGTTTTTGAAGCCTGCTTCTGCCAGTATGCGGCGCACAGGCAGATTGCCGGAGCCATGCAGGGGTGTATAAACAATATTCAGTTTGTCTGCCATGCGGGCAATCATATCGGGGCAGAGCACCTGCGCCAGTACGTTTTTATCAAAGGCCTTGTCAACTTCTTCGCCGATAACGCGGTAAAGCCCTTTTTCCATAGCTTCTTTCTGGCCCATGCGAAGAATCTGGCCGTAATCCGTTACGGCGTTGACCTCGGCAATGATGTCTTTATCCCGCGGAGCAACTACCTGCGCGCCGTCTGCCCAATAGACTTTATAGCCGTTATATTCGGGGGGGTTATGGCTCGCTGTGATTACGATGCCTGCTGTACAGTCCAGCTCCCTTACGGCAAAGGAAAGCATGGGTGTAGGGCGGAGGGAAGGATAGACATAGGCAGGGATACCGTTTGCCGCCAGCACAAGCCCTGCCGTTTCCGCAAATTCGGGAGACATGTGGCGGGAATCAAAAGCGATTGCTACGCCCTGTGCCTGTGTACCTTCTTTTTTGATGTAATTTGCCAGACCCTGCGTTGCTTTGCCAACGGTATAAATATTCAGGCGGTTGCTGCCTGCGCCGATGATGCCGCGGAGGCCGCCTGTGCCAAATTCCAGCTCTTTATAGAACCTTTCCTTGATTTCCGCGTCATTTCCGGCGATACTTTTCAATTCCGCCTTGGTTTCTTCGTCAATGGAAGGGTCTGCCAGCCACTGACTGTATCTCTCCTGATATTCCATACAATTGCCTCCTTTGTTTCTTTATTTGTGTAAAAAACCGTAGGACACTGCCCCGCACCCTGCAAGGGACGTTTTCTCTGCTCTGTTCCGGTCGGCGCTGAACGAGCGTCCTCCGGACGCTCGTTCAGCGCCCCTTGACCCGCCGCGCAGATGCGCGGCGGAATACAGAACAGGGCTTGCAGGGAGTTAAGAATAGAGTTCCCAAAGTTTTTGTTTTTTCCATCCACCGCACAAAGTGCGGTGGCAAACTTTGCACCGACCGAAGCGGAGAGGAGAGGAAAGCCTCTGTGGAGTGAATCCCCGCGGTCTTTTAGAGCCTGTCCATAAATAAGATACGTACAGATTGCGCAGTCAGTTTATGGATAGGCTCTTAATACAAAACTGCACTGATATGTGCGGCAGGGCCGCTGATTGTAACAGCCTGTTCGTATGTGTTGTAACCGTCCTTTTCTACCCGTACGCTGTAAATGCCATAAGGCAGGTTTATCTGCATGGGTGCAATGCCCGTTTCTTCGTTGTTGATATAGACCGCTGCGCCGTCACAGTCTGCCGTAACAGTCAGTGTACCGTACTGGATTTCTTTTTGCAGTTCGGCATTTACGGTAAGCGTGGCCTGGTTCAGCGTGACATGGCTGTTCCATTCCAGGTAGCCGTTTTTCAGAATAACCAGATCGTATTCCCCAAGCGGCAGAACCGCGGGAGAACTGCTGTCCACAAGCGTGCCGTTGATATACAGCTTATAATCGCTGACGTTTGCGTTAATCAGTATGACGCCGACTTTCTCCTGCGCTTTGGAGAGGTCGCAGAGGTATTCCTCGCCCGTTTCTACAAAAATATTGTCTGTTCGGGTTTCGATATTGTCGCCGGTTACGGTGATGGTATGCGTACCTTCACTTACGGCAATGCGTTCTGCTTCCTCAAGGGGGATTTCCTCCTCCTCGTCCAGCCGGAACTTGCCGTTTTTGATATTCTCCCTGTGTTCCACAACAATATACCCATGATATTCCAGCACTTCGACCGACCAGACGAGGTCTTCCACGCCTTTCAGCCGCAGAATATCACAGGGCTCTAAATCCTTCGGGGAGATTTCCTCACCCTTATAAAAAAACTTCGCTTTTTTTCCATACTCAAACGATTCGTCTTCACCGGAAAGCGTGCGCTTTGATGCGTCAACGGTCAGTCCGGTGGTTTCCTGACTGTGTATGCCGTTGCCGTAATCCATGGAAAGTGCGTGTTCGCCGGTGCTGTCCAGCTTCACCA
This sequence comes from uncultured Clostridia bacterium, assembly GCA_947036475.1. Classification (GTDB taxonomy): domain Bacteria; phylum Bacillota; class Clostridia; order Lachnospirales; family Anaerotignaceae; genus Anaerotignum_A. The sequence continues at coordinate 15,444 of CAMQRG010000021.1, read as the reverse complement.
TCAGCAGGTCGCCTTCCAGCGGCAGACTGCCATAGGCGATGTTCCGCCCCTGTGCATCTGTCAGAACAGTATCCTCACTGAGTGTGATGGTTTTGCTGCGGTCGGCTTTGATATCGTATACAACAAGCTCGCCCCCGTCCAAAAGTCCTTCGACCAGCATGGGTACGGCGTCCACTTCCTGCGGCTCCGGCTCGGCGGGGCTGCGGAATCCTCCCTTTGCCAGAAAAAAGAACAGGATACAGGTCACAACTGCTGCCGCTGTCGCCAGCCCAATGATTTTTTTTGTGCGGTCAGGCTTGTCCGCGTCATCGTCCCTGTTTCCGGTTTCCGCAGAGCGGTCGGGCTGGGGCGTTTCCTGTGTTTCAAAGATTTTCCCGTCCGGCTCTGGTTCGTCAGGGGCTTCTGCGGGTTCGGGCGGCTCGTCGAATCGTTCGGATTCAAAGGCGTTCAGAAATTCGTTTTTATCGCCCAGTTCATCATCTGGTTCGGATTCCAGTTCCTTCAATTTCTCGTTTATATCGTCCAGACGAATGGTTTCGTCGAGATTTCTGTCCTCTCTCTCAAAATGATAGTCCTTCACAGGTTTCCCTCCTTCAGAGAAAATTAAGAACTTTTCTCTATTTTATACGTTTCCCTGTGAAGTTGCAAGGGAAAATGCGCCAAACCTGCAAAAGCCGAAAAGATTCCCGGGGATTTTTGGAGCGGGACGCTGGTCTGCACTCCTAAAACCCCGCGCCCTTTCCGAAAAGAAAATCACAAGGCTATCCTCCGGTTTATAAAAACTCAGCCGCATGGATATGCGGCTGAAAAAGGGGTAAAAGGTTTTATATTCCCTGTAAAATCTCCCGCAGACGCCTGCCGTTTTCCTGCTCGCCGGCGGCGGCAGTCAGGCGTTCCTGCATTGCAGGGGATACGCACGCGCGCCGCTTGTTGTAATACTGGTTCACAAGCCGCAGGAATTTCTCCGGATACAGATTCATACCCTCCAGCAGTACGATGTCCGATTTGGAAAGCGGACAGTGCCTGCCGTAAGCTGTAAGCATTTTTTCTGCGCCGCTGCCGTTTCCGTCTGTTTTTTTCATGTACCGCCGCAGATATGCCGCCAAATCCGCTAATGGTATCTCGGAAATGCAGCGGTCGAAGCCCGCCACAAAAACGCTGCCGGAATCGTCCAGCCGCAGATTTTCCCCTTTATATGCGTTGTGGCAGAAGCCCCCGTTCTGCTCTGTCTGCTCTGCCAGCGCGGAATAGCCGCCGCGTTCCAGCAATTCTTCCGCTTCCGCTGTCTGCTCCATGCAGGGCTTGTAATACCCTAAAATCAACAGGTCAATCGGGTCATAGCCTGATTTATGGTCAATCCGCCGTTTGATTTTTGCCAGTTCCCCCCTGCGCCTTGCATAAAGCCCCGGCAGACGGTCTTTTTCCCAGCGAGCGTGCGGGCTTTGCAGTCCCTTTGCCGCGGCATGCAGACGCCCCAGTGTTTCTGCCCCCTTCACGAAATCCGCCACACTTTCCTCCGCCATCGGAGCGGAAGGCATAGGGTCCTCCAGTGTATACAGGATACCATCTTTTCTATAAAACGGCTCGCCGTCCTGCGCGGGATAAAGCCGGCTGACAGAAGGAAACCCGTTCTGCCTGAGCCGCGCTTTTACATCATAAGCAAGCCGGAGGTTTTCCGCGTTTCCCCTGGGCTTTTTCAGTTCCCGAAGGCCCGCGTCTGTTCGGCAGACCAGGCCGGAGCGGGTGCGGCTGCCGCCCCGGTAACGCAGTCCGTAGCCGTCCCATAATATTTTTTCGTAAATATCTTCCATTGTTCATTCCCCCTGCTGCCTTGGAGCCTATCCCGAAACCATCCGCCCATATTTATCTGCGGGCAGGCCCCTAACGAAAAACTGTGTCTTTATCATTCTATGGGGCAGGCATTGGAAAAAGAACCGGCAGGTTTATCTTTGGAAACAAGGTTTTTACAGCCGTTTGGAGAGATACCGGAACGCCGCAATGCCGAACAGGTACTGTATGATGAGCAGTATGCCCAGTCCTGAAATGGCATAGCGCGCAAACGGCATGAAGCAGCCCAGAGATGCACATACCCCAAACACCATGATGAGCAGGCAGTAAAGGAGCAGCATAAAAATATAGGTAATCCTGCCGCTCTTATCCCGCAGCATGATTTTGCGCTCGTCACGCAGCTCGATGCGTTCTTTTTGCAGGCGTTTTTCGTATTCCTCTTTGTTTTCCGGTTTTGTCCAGTGGAAATATTTCCACAGCATCATCGCCCCTGAGCCGGTTCCCGCGCCGCCAAAGCCCCAGAGCAGGCTTTCGGTTTTCCATTCAGACAATATGGCAAGCATAATACAGGCAGCACCGAATGCCGCATAGGCAATGCCGGGATACAACATTGATTTTTTCATAGCTTCTCCTCCTCGTAAATGAATATATCTTCGATACTCATACCGAAATACCGCGCGATTTGAAACGCCAGCAATATGGAAGGGTTATACCGTCCGTTTTCCAAAGAGCCTATTGTCTGGCGCGAAACCTCTAACGCCGCCGCCAGTTCCTCCTGCTTCAGCCCGCGTGCTTTCCGCAGTTCTTCCAATCGATTTTTCACAATGCACCTCCTTTGCGTGGAAAGTTCGCTTTCCATATTTATATTTTAGCATAGTTTTGTGAAATGTCAAGCTGGCTTTCCATCTTTCCTTTTTGAAAGAAGCAGGGCGAAATTTTACAAAGGGAAAAAACGGCATACGATGCAGTCTGTGCATGTCTTTCTTGACATTCCCACGCCTGCGCCGTACAATGGAATCAGAATAAAACAGTACATGAGCCAGTGCGCGGAAAGCAAGGTGTTTTCGTGCCTGTCTGCCCGCAACTATGAAAGGGGTTTTGATTGATGAGTTTATACCATAACGCGATGGAAGATCTTGTTGAAGAATTGTATGAAGAAATGTATCAGGGGTTTGACTGCTGCCACTGCGAACAGTGCCATGCCGACATTGTCGCGTATACGCTGAACCAGCTTCCGGGGAAATATGTTGTAACGAAAGCCGGTGGTGCAATCAGCAAGGCGGACAGCCTGCGGTTCCAGCATATTACGGATATCCGCGCCGCTATGATCCGCGCGGTGCAGGTTGTAAAGGATTATCCGAGGCATTGAGCTGTTTGGAAATGCGTCCCCTGTTTGTGAAGGCAGGGGGCTTTTTTTGCATGTTTTTCGGACAGAAAAAAACAGCGTCCCCCGATAAAATATCGAAAAACACTGCCTTCTGACTGCGCCCTCAGGGACTCGAACCCTGGACCCACTGATTAAGAGTCAGTTGCTCTACCAACTGAGCTAAGGGCGCATATTTTATAGTACTTGCTGACTGCATTAGTTATGATATCACTTACTTGTCCGTCTGTCAACCATTTTTTTTCAAATTTTTTGAAAATTCTGTCCGTTTTTTTTATTCTGTGCTATACTGGGTGAAGATTATGGGCGAAAATGCCCGTTTTATTTCAAATTTCCGCTCCTGAAAGGAGGAGTTTTCTTGAAAAAACCGATTTTGCCAGCTGATGTGGCATTCCTTCTGAAAACACTGGATGAAAATGGATATGAAGCCTATATTGTAGGCGGCTGTGTGCGGGATTCCATACTGCGGCGCACTCCGCAGGACTGGGATATCACTACGTCCGCTCTGCCGGAGGAAACGGCGGCATTATTCCCGCGTACGTTTGACACAGGTATCCAGCATGGTACGATTACGGTCGTACTGCATAAGACGAATTACGAAATCACAACGTACCGGATTGATGGCAAATACGCGGACTGCCGCCATCCGGACAGCGTTTTCTTTACCCGCGATTTGACGGAGGACCTGCTCCGGCGGGATTTCACAATGAACGCCATCGCTTATCACCCGGACGAGGGATTCCGCGACCCGTTCGGCGGGCAGGAAGATATTGCCGCTGGGCTGATACGCGGTGTTGGCGACCCTGCCCTGCGGTTTCAGGAGGACGCGCTCCGCATGCTTCGGTGTGTGCGCTTTGCCGCCCAGCTTGGGTTTCGGGTGGAGGAAAACACCTATGCCGCGCTCTGCGCCAATACCGCGCTGATACAGAAAATTAGTGTGGAGCGTGTCCGCGAGGAACTGGAAAAACTCTGGCGCGCGCCTTATTGTGAAAAAATGTTTCTGCTTTGGGAAAGCGGGCTTCTGGCACAGATAAACCCTGTGCTTTCCCGTCGGCTGACTGCCCGCGCGGGGAAACTGCCGGAGGAACTTGCGCAGTGCGGGGAGGATTCTGTGCTGCGGTGGTGCGTTGTTTTGCAGGATTACACACCGAAAGAGGCGGAAAAGTTCTTGAACGGTATGAAATTTGACCGCGCAACGCCTAAGCGTGTTTGTCTGCTTTTGGAGAGAATTACGGAGGAGGCGCCTGTGGAGCCGTATCCCATGCGGAAACTGGCGGGAGAAATTGGGGAAGAAGCGGTATTCCAGCTCCTGACTTTGCAGGGAATACTGCGTCCGGATTCTCGGCATGAGGAAAGCAGACGGGTACTGCGGCAAATCCTTGCGGCAGGGGACTGCCTGACGCTGAAAACGCTGGCGTTTACGGGGAAGGACCTGATGGAGATGGGTGTGCCGGCGGGAAAGGAAATCGGGCGGATACTGAGCGCACTGCTGGACGCCGTACAACGGGAGCCTGCGCGCAATACCCGGGAGGTGCTGGCGGCAGAGGCGGAGAGGCTGATAAAAGACCTTGGAGGTTCTGCCTCCAAACCTCCGCAAGCCTAGGTTAGTAATTTGCTTCGCAAAGCCACGCGCTGCGTGTCCGGATTTCTTTCCGGTATTTTATGAAAAGGGCTTGCCCCCGAACTTTATTGCGGAAAACTGCGTTTTCCAAACACAAAATTTTCATTTAGTATGCCATCGCATGAAAGGCGATGGAAAAATGGGTCAAGGAGCGCAGAACGGTGTCCTGCGGACTTTACTGGGGGGATTGAAATGAAAAGACAATTTGCAATGTTTACGATGGGAATGATGCTTTCTGCTTCGCTGGTGGTTCCGGCATACGCAAATGCGCCGTTTGAATCGCCCACGCTTCAGATTGTCAGAGATAATGAGGCTCCTCCTGTCGGCTTTCACCCTGCATATTCCTTTATAGAGGATTTTACTGCGGAAACGTCATACTGCGGGTTTATTTTTGAGGCAAAAGGCGATGATGCGCCTTTATGGGACGCGGAAATCATACAGCCGGAGTACATTGTGATTTCGGTGGAAACAGCGGGCACGCTGAAAGAGGGGAAAAAGTTATATTTTAAGGTAGAAAATCTGCGGTTTGACAAATTCCTTGCCGTTGACCTGCTGGAAGGCGACGCGGCGTTTGACTATGCGGTGAATGACGACGGCTGGCTGGAACTGACGATTTTGAAGGCCGGCACAACGCCCGCAAAGCTGAAAGTACACCAGATGGCGGTGGTGATGGGGGAACAGCGGAGAGAAGCGACACTTGAAACAACGAAATACGCTTACAGTTATCCGCTTGTACTGGTTACGGACCCTGCCGCGCCGGACAACCTGTTTTCTGCAGAGGAAAACGTCCTGCTTGCGCCGCATTTCGCGGTACAGCAGCAGCCCTCGATGGAACTTTATTATGCAGGGTTTGCATACGATAAGTTTACGGCAGGGGAACGCTGTTTTTCATACAATGGAAAACAATATCCGCTTTCCCATCCTTGTTTTTTGCGGGACGGTGTGCTGATGGTTCCTTTGAAGGAATGCATGGCAGCACTTTCTGGGGGTGAAAAGATTGGTATGGAGTGGGACGCGCGGACAAAAACAGCTTTTTGGGGGAACATTTTTTCCGTTTCCGCAGAAACAGACATACGCACAAACAGGGAGAGCAAACCTATTCCCTTGAAATATCCTGCGGCATTGAAAGATAATACGCTTTATATCTCTTTCCGCGATTTTATTGACATTGCGGCGGACAGCAGCATGATGGGCAGACCAACCGGTGAATTTTACTGGAACGCAAAGCTGAAAACGGCTTCTTATCGCGGAAAAAGGACAGGTAACACATAAGGAGGCGCGGCGGCAGGGTGAGCAGCCAATTTTCAAAGAATCATGGATTCTGCGAAATGCCGTTCTGTGCAGATTGGAGCGGGGCTGCGTCCTGCGGATTTAACAGGGGGGATTGAAATGAAAAGACGATTTGCAATATTTACGATGGGAGTGATGCTTTCTGCTGCGCTGGCGGTTCCGGCATACGCAAATGCGCCGTTTGAATCACCGAAAATACAGATTTTCAGGACCAACGATTATCTGAGCTTTGAAGAGGATTATCCTTATATCAGTGACTTTACCGCGAAGGCTTATTACGGCGGGCTTTTCTTTGAAACAAAGGGCGCGTCCGGTCCTTTATGGGAGGCGGAACTGCTGTACCCAAGAGTTATTTTTATTACAGAAGGGGAGGCGGGCGCGCTGAAAGCGGGCAAAAAGTTGTATTTTAAGGTGGAAAATCTGCGGTTTGACAAATTCCTTGCCGTGGACCTGCTGGAAGGCGACGCGGCGTTTGACTATGCGGTGAATGACGATGGCTGGCTGGAACTGACGATTTTGAAAGCCAGCACAACGCCCGCAAAGCTGAAAGTACACCAGATGGCGGTGGTGATGGGGGAACAGCGGAGAGAGGCGACACTTGAAACAACGAAATACGCTTACAGTTACCCGCTTGTGCTGGTTACGGACTCCGCCGTACCGGACAACCTGTTTTCTGCGGAGGAAAATATCCTGCTTGCGCCGCATTTCGCAGTACAGCAGGAACCTTGGGCGGAGATAGATTATATTCCATTTGCGTACAACAGGATTACGGCGGGAGAAATGGGCTTTACCGCGAATGGAAAGCAGTATCCGCTTTCGCGCCCCTGTATTGTGCAGAATGGCGTGCTGATGGTTCCGGCGAAAGATTGTCTGGAGGCTTATTATGCGCACTGGGCAAAAGGTGAAAAAGTGGAATGGGACGCACAGACGAAAACGGCTTTTACAATGAGCGAGAGTGGGAATAAGCGGTTTTCTGTTTCCGCAGGAACGAACATGCGCACAAATTGGAAGGGCGATACGTTTCCCCTGCAATATCCTGTGGAATTAAAAGACGGAACGCTTTATATTTCTTTCCGCGATTTTATAGATATTGCTGTGGGAGAAAATCCGTTCGGTAAATTTTACTGGAATGCAAAGCTGAAAACCGCAGCTTATCAGAACGGAATGTTTGAATTTGAAGATGTAAGGGAAAATCAGTAAGGAGGCGCGGCATGAAGGGATTTGAACGGAAAGACCGGCTGTTCTCCCTCTGCGGGCTGAACTGCGGGCTTTGTCCCATGAAGCTGGACGGGCACTGCCCGGGGTGCGGCGGCGGGGCGGGCAACCAGTCCTGCAAAATTGCGAAATGCAGTCTGGAGCATGGCGGCCCTGCGTACTGTACGGACTGCGCCGCCTATCCCTGCGTATCATGCGGAACAGGAGGAAAAGCGCCGACTGCTTCAAATGCTCCTTGTACAGTACAACGATGGGCGGAGGAAAAGCCTTTTCTGTACTGCCGTTAACCTGCTGGAACTGCCGGAACTTCATAATGCAGTACGGCAGGCGGAGAACGCGCCGGGGTTTGCGGAAATGACGCAGAAGGAAAAGAGCGCGCTTGTTGCGGAGGAACTGCGCCGCGCGGCGGAGCGGGGGCAGGTGGAACTGAAACTGAGCAGAAAGAAGAAATGACAGGGGGCGGAGCCATGAGGCGGTGCATTGCATAAACCGGAATAGCCAGACAAGCAGACAGAAAATAAAGGAGGATTTTGCATGACTATTCCGGAGAAAAATATTTACCCCAGAACGGGGGACAGACAAACGGTTTATCTGAAAAATACCATTACCAACCCTGCCATTATTGTGGGGGAATATACGATGTATAACGATTTCGTGAACGACCCTGTGCAGTTTGAGCGGAACAACGTACTTTATCACTATCCCGTTAACCATGACAGGCTGATTATCGGGAAATTCTGTTCCATTGCCTGTGGGGCAAAATTCCTGTTTAACAGTGCGAACCATACGTTTTCGTCATTGTCCACGTATCCATTCCCGATTTTCTATGAGGAATGGGGACTTGACAGGAAAAATGTGGCGGAGGCATGGGACAATAAAGGTGATATTGTCATTGGAAACGACGTATGGATTGGATACGAAGCGGTCATTTTGGCGGGCGTTACGGTTGGTGATGGTGCGGTTATCGGCGCGCGTGCGGTGGTAACGAAAGACGTACCGCCGTATACGATTGTCGGCGGAGTTCCGGCAAAACAAATACGGAAACGCTTTCCGAAAGAAACGATTTCGGAGCTGCTTGCGCTGAAATGGTGGGACTGGCCAAAAGAGCGCATTGCGCAGAATATTTCTGCGATACAGTCCGGAAGGCTGGATTTGCTGGTATAAGATTGGGCTGTTTACAAATAAATTTCCCTTGCGGAACGGCGGAGAATGAAAAAAGCCGCAGGCGCGGACTCCAAAGGGGTGCGTCTTGCGGCTTTTACATTTCTCAAATTTTATGGTGCGGGTGTGCATCGACCTCAAAGCAGGCTTTTGTCAGTTCTGTCATGATTGCGACTTCAAATTTATGCTCATACAGGCTCAGAAGCGGCTCCACATTGCTGAAATCCGTTACGATATATTTGGAAGGCAGGTTTGTCAGTGCAAGCGCGGTGGCGTCTGCTACACAGCGGCTGCATGTGCAGACGCCGAACCGTTCCAGATACTCCATAACACAGCCTTTTATAATGCGTTCATAAACATTTGTGTAGCAGAACTGCTTGTTTTCAGCGGGTTCGCCGTTATCTTCCGGTTCTTCCGGTACAGGTTCGCTTTCAGCGGGCATTTCTTCGACGGTTTCCTCCGGTTCATTCTGGGCAACAGGAAGAACAGGCTCGTCAAGCGGCTCCTGAGCAACAGGGATAACAGGCTCGCCAAGCGGCTCCTGAGCAACAGGTAAGATAGGCTCGTCAAGCGGTTCCTGAGTGACAGGAAGAATGGGCTCGTTGAGCGGTTCCTGAGTGACAGGAAGAATGGGCTCGTTGAGCGGTTCCTGAGTGACAGGAAGAATGGGCTCGTTGAGCGGTTCCTGAGCGACAGGAAGAACAGGCTCGTCAAGCGGCTCCTGAGCGACAGGAAGAACAGGCTCGTCAAGCGGCTCCTGCGTAACAGACAGAGGTTCCGGAACGTCAGGCTCTGCCGGAAGGAAAGGCATTTCCGGCAGGGGAGATTCTGCCGCAAGAGCGGGTTCGGGCTCCGCTTCTGCCGTCAAAGGCTCTGGCAGGGGCATATTCGCAGGGGCGACCTCTGTCACAACGGCGTGTGGATTTTCTGCGATGGGAACACCCTCGCCGCCCCAAAAGGGCTTTGGCGGGGGATTCTGCAAAGAAAATTCTTTCTCCAGATTATCGCGTATCAGAAGGGAAAGATTTTCTGTATTTTCGGAAAGATGCAGGATTCCCTCCATCGTTTCTGCTTTCGGCTTGCTTTTGGGCGGCTCCTGCGGTTTTTCTGCCGCAGAAACAGGCGTTGCAGCTGGTGCATTCGGCACAGCGGGTGCTTGCTGCACAGTGGGGGCATTCGGCGTAGTTGGTGCTTCCGGCACAACTGGCGCTTGTTGTGCGGCAGGCGCGGCGGATACCTCTGGGACGGCGGGGATATTCTGTGCGGCGGGAGCCACCGGCACAGCAGGGGCGTTCTGCACAACAGATGCATCTGCGGCGGTATTCTGAACGGCAGGAGTTTCCTGCACGGGTTCTTCTGCTTTGGACGGCGAAATCAGGTTCAGCACATGCGCCGTCTTACTGCTTTTTTTTGCCATAGTCTAGTTTCCTCCTAAAAGGTTTTCCCGGAAGTAAGGGAAAGAATTTCGTCGATAAATTCCTGATAATCCAAAGCGGGATTGGATTTCGGTGCGTAATCCAGTATACTCTGGCAGTGGGCCGGAGCCTCCGCAACGGCAACGCTCTGCCGTATTTTTGCTTTGAATACGCGGCTGTTCAGCTGTTCGGCGATGGATTCCGCCAATTCCAGAACTTCCTTTGAAAGATTCAGCTGTTTATTAAATTTCGTCAGAAGTATGCCCAGTACAGTCAGGTTTTTATTATAAAATCTGGTGACGGTATCAACCGTTTCTTTCAGCTGTGTTACGCCGAGCAGGCTGAGGATTTCCGGTACCATCGGGATAATCAGGCAGTTTGACGCTACATAGGCGTTTACGGTCAGAATATTCAGCGCGGGGGGCGTATCCACGATGATATAGTCATACAGGTGCTGGATATCGGCAAGCGCGTCCCGCAGAAGAAATTCGCGCCCGGGGCGGCTGAATTCCAGTTCTGCGCCGCTCAAAAGAATATTGGAGGGGATCACGTCCCCGGAATCTGTGCGGGCGATTGCCCGCGTTACGCCGACATTTTCCTTGAAAACATCATATATGGTGGCAGTATCTTCGATTTCTATGCCGAGGCTGAAGCCGAGATTGCCCTGGGGGTCCAAATCTACGCCCAGCACTTTTTTTCCGCGGGAGGTGAGCCCGCTGATGAGTGTGCTTGAGGTCGTAGTTTTGCCGATACCGCCTTTTTGATTTGTAACTGTGATAACAATAGCCAAAATGGGTTCCTCCTATCAAAATAAGCGTTTCAGAAAAACGCCCGCGGCCGGTTTCCTGCCGGACGGCGAAGTATGCGCAACGCTTTTTCCTTCCAGAACTATTAAGTAAAGTATACTATATGTCGATAGATAAGTATAGCAGAAAATCATTTTTTTGGAAAACAAAGTTACAGTAAATAGAGAAATGAAAGTAAGGGTGATAATATGGCATCAATTACAGGTATGACCGCCGGTTCCCTGCTGGCGGCGGCGAGCAGCAAAAGAATGGGCGGACTTGCCAGCGGTTTGGATACGGATCAGCTCGTTGAGAGCATGACCGCCGCAACGCGGGCAAAAATTGCCAAGGCAGAACAGAACAAGACAAAGGCACAGTGGAAAATGGACGCATACCGCTCCATCAGCTCAAAGCTGATTGCGTTCCAGAACAAATTTACATCTTACAGTTCCGCGACCAACCTGCGCGGCAGTTCCCTGTTCAGCAGGAGCATCATTACGGCTTCGGGGGAATACAGCAAATATGTAAAGGCAAGCGGCAGCGGCAATGACGCCGGGAAGGTGACGATTGCGGGTGTAGCACAGCTTGCGCGCCCGACAAGCTATGTCTCCGGCAGCAAGGTATCCGTTTCCACGCTGGACAGCGGAGAAATTCCGGATACGACAGATGTAAGCAAGCTGGCGGGGCAGAGCATCAGCTTCAAATACAACAACAAAAATTTCAGCATTACGCTGGGCGCGACCAAAGATTACCAGTCTATGGACGATGTTGTAAACGAGATCAATCTGAAACTTTCCAAAACGGATTACAACAGAGAAGGGAAGCTGGACAGCCAGATCAAGGCGTCTTATGAAGGCGGCAAGCTGAAGCTGGACTTCGCAAGCGACAGCGTGCGCAATACCGGCAACGTACTGGAAGTTACAGCTGTCAGCGACGGCATCAAGAGCACGCTGGGCATCAATAAGGGCGCCAAGCTGACAAAAACAAACGCGCTGACGGGCAAAGCTGTTACAGACAGCGATATCAAAAACGCGCATGTGAAAAAGAATATGACCGAAGTGCTGGCAGGAAAGAAATTTTCCTTCTCTTACAACGGCAAGACGGCAAGCGTTACGCTGGGCAAGGCGGAAGAACTGGCGGCGCTGGGCAAGGACGGCAAGCCTGATTTATCCAAACTGGATTTGGAGAAGGTACGCGAAGCCATGCAGAAAGAATTGGACGATGCTTATGGCTCCGGACGTGTGAAAGTTTCCCTGAACGACAATAAACTTTCTTTCAGCACGATTACGCCTAACGGCAAGCCGGATGATACTTCCGTACTGACGCTGACAAGCGGCGATGCAACAGCATTGAAGGCAATGGGTATGACAAGCGGCGCATCTAACCGCCTGAACCAGAACGCGGCAATCGGCAAGTCCGGCTTTGACTTTGGCAAAACCATGGGCGAAGGCAAAACCGCGGCGGATATCAATGAATATGCAGTGCGTATCAAGGACAACATCAGCGGGCAGGAATATGTGATCGACAAGACTGTAGACGGCAGGGCGTTTGACGAAAACACGACAATGAGTGAAATCATCCGCGCTATCAACAACAGCGATGCAAAGGTTGAGGTTTCTTATCTTTCCACAACGGATAAGCTGAGCATTACATCCAAGCAGGACGGCGCAAGCGGCGATTTCTCCATCGTGGGGAATGGAAAAGACGACGAATTCAACCTGGGCGAAGCGATATTCGGGAAAAATGCCATCAACGGCATTGGCAAAGAAAACAGTGACTATGCTGTGACGGAAGGACAGGACGCGATCGTACTGGTAGACTTCGACGGTGAGGGCGGCGAGCCCCCTGTTCAGATCAGCAGAAGTTCCAATACATTTGACATAAACGGCATGACCGTTACGGTTTCCGGCACATTCAATACAAAACCGAAGGACGGCGTTCCGGGCGAATTTGAGGTTGAAGAGCCGAATGAAAAAGTAACGTTTGAGGCAAAGCCCGATACGGATAAGCTGACAGACGCCGTAAAAGAAATGGTTGAGCTGTACAATGAGATTATTGAGCTTTCAAACAAGATGGTCAGCGAAAAGCCCAACAGAGGTTTTGCGCCGCTGACAGCGGAACAGAAAGCTGAAATGAGCGAGGAAGATATCAAGAACTGGAATGAAAAGGCGCAGGAAGGCCTGCTGTTTAACGATATTGACCTGCGGAACTTTACGCAGGAAATCCGGTTCCTGTTCGGTTCGGATTCCGAATCCATCGCGGCATGGGAGAAACTTGGCATTAAGGCTTCTTCCTCTTACGCAGACCATGGCAAGCTGACATTTGACGAAAGCGCGTTCCGGGCGGCTGTGGAAAGCGATCTGGACGGCGTAAAGGATTTGTTTACGGCGCTGGAAGTTTCCCATACGGACGAAAACGGTAGAAAAGTCGTTACCCAAAAGGGCGGCGTAATGACGAATATCAAAACCATTTTTGATAAATACGCCGGCACAGAGGGTGCGACAAAGGGCCTTTTCGTACAGCAGGCAGGCGCGAAGGAATCTCCGCTTTCCATGCTGGACAACGTTTTGCAGAAGCAGATGGACAGCTATGACGATCTGATTGACAGCCTGAACGATAAGCTGGAGAATGAGATTGAGAAGTACTATAACAAATTTGCCAAATTGGAATCATATATCAGCAATATGAACTCACAAAGCAGCTGGATGGCGCAGCAATTCGGAGGCGGAGCTTGATTAAATCAGGGGAGATATGATTTATGATAATGAATGGATACCAGCAGTATAAACAGCGGTCTGTGGATACAATGACCAGCGGAGAAATGCTGATTCTTCTGTTTGACGGGGCGGTGCGGAACGTGACTTCCGCAGGGCTGGCCCTGGACCGGCAGGATTATGATACATTTGAAACAGCAGTTGAAAAAACGGATAAAATTATCCGTTACCTGAGTGCGACACTGAATATGGATTATGAAATCAGCAAGGACTTGTACCGCCTGTACGATTATTTCCTGTATCAGCTGAGCAGGCTGCGCGCAGGGCGGAACAAGGAAATTACACAGGAACTGAGGAAAATGCTGATGGAGCTGCGCGATACCTTTAAGGAGGCCGACCGCATTGCGGCGAATCATGGTGCGGCTGCAGGGCAGAATGTGGCGGCGAGCGGCGCGGCGGCGAAATGATGCCGGAGGAGAAGCGTATGGACGAAAAAGAAACGCTGCAAAGCATAGCGGTCTGCCTTCAGAAGAAATATAACGGCTTTGTCGAGATGGAAAGCATCACGAAGCAGCTTCAGGACGCACTGAATTTTGACGATGTTGTGACAATACGAATGCTGGTGCGTATGCGCCAGCAGGAGATTGATAACATTGACGAGACAGACAGACAGCGGGCGGAGATTTCTGATAAGCTGAGCAAAGCACAGCAGGACGCACTGAAAAAGGGCGATGGCAGTCTGTTTGCGCCGGAGAACGCTCCGCTGGTGCGCAGGATTGGCGAGATTATGCAAAACAGCCACCGGCTTTTGGGGCGGCTGATTGAGGAAGACAAGAAGGTGAACCGCAAGCTGGCTGGCGACAAGACGTTTTACAAGGATTAAAAAAGACCTTGGGGGCATCTGCTCCCAATGCCCCCGCAAGGGCTTTCAGCCCTTGACCCGATTGCCCCGAGCATACTGCTCGGGGAGGGGGCTTTTTTTATGTAAAAAAGTCCGGTTCAATTGAACTGGACTTTTGTTTTCCCTGTACACAGGAAGTGCGGGTGAAAATGGGTCATGGGGCTTCGGATTCATCTGTTTCGAGCGGTACGCTGGGCGGTGGCAGCCCAACGCTCCATGCAGGTCCGCCAGCGTCATAGGTACGCTTTAATTCGCTGACAATGGTATCGTAATCCCATGGTATCTGTGTGTTCTCCAGGCTGTTCGGGTCGGCAATCAGCAGCTGACCCTCCAGTGTTACGCTTCGTATAATGATAAAATGCCCGCTGGAGGTAAAATGTCCGCTGCCCATAAGCATAACAACGATCTTGCCTTCATATAATTCCTGTATGATGGATTTATAGGACAAGTCTGTCATACCCTCCGCAACAAGCCCCCATGCCGTTGCACCTTCCGGTATAATGGAATGATAGGAACCGCTGTTCTGCGAAAAAAAGCCGTTGCGGTAGCACCATGCCGCCATCTGGTCCGGCGGTACGGAGGATTCTGTCAGGCTGGATACCAGTATGGAAAGCACTGTCGGGCCGCAGCCGTAGGACGATATGGAGTTATGCGGGCCGTAGTTTTTTGCCGCCCAGCGCACGTCATGCTGGTTATAATAAATCAGCGTATGCCCTGCGGCGGGCAGAAGCAGGTCGCCGGTTGGTTCGGCAGGCTCGGGCGTTTCAAATTCTACGCTTGCGACAGGCGGGGGCGGCGGTTCCGAAGGGCGGAACAGGAACGCCGGAGGTTCAAACAGGGGCACAAATTCCCGAAAAGCGATACATGAAAAAAAACAGAACAGGAACAAAAAGCCTGCTGTGTGCATCATTTTTTTGACTGCTTTCGACATTGGGACGCCCCCCTTTCTGCAAAATGCAAAGCCTGTGTCCCGCGCGCCGTTTACGCTTGCGTTTTCGGCGGTGTGGGAGTATGATAAAGAAAGCCAGTTCTTCTATTATAGCATGAAAAAGAATATTTAGGAACAGGGAGCGCGAAAAATGCCTATACCGGAGAAAACAGGAAAAAAAGTACCGATACTGACGCTGTCTCTTATACACATCTGACGCTGCCGACGACTCCTTACGTGTA
>CAMQRG010000020.1 GCA_947036475.1 uncultured Clostridia bacterium | reverse complement strand
CGATTTTTCCCCTGCCGCATGAAATACGGCTGAAAAAGGGTCGAGGGATGAAATCCCTCGCGGGGTGTGGGGCAAAGCCCCACAATATCTTTTATCATTATACCACAAAATCCAGTAAAAGGAATTAAATTCTTCCAATGTCCGTTGCCGCCTTCGCAATCATCTGGTCATACATCTTCAGAATCTGCGCCATGCTCTGCAAATGCCTTTCGCTCTCAATCATCTTTACCATTTCCTTGACCGGTTCCACATTAGAAGCCTCCAGATACCTCTGCTGTATCGTCGCCTCAATCCCCAGCGGTTCGCCGCCGCCTGTGAAATAACCTTCCTGCTTCACCAGCTGCGCCGTATCTGCAAACGTCACAATCGCGAATTTATCTACAAAATTCCCATCGCTGTCAGAAACGTTCCCCGACTGGTCAACCTGTATCTTCTCCGCATTGAACTGCGTTTCACTGTCCGGATAGTATACCTGTATCGGGCCGTTTTCGCCCAGCACAAGGTCGCCGTCCTGTGTGCAGATATATCCGCGTTCATCAATATTAAAGGAGCCGTTTCTTGTATAACGCACTTCGCCATTTTCATTCTGCACCTGGAAAAACCCGTCTGATATAATAGCAAAGTCCAGCGGGCTGTAACTCGGGCGCAGGTTGCCAATATCAAAATTTGTAACTGTTTCTCTGGGAATCCTTGCCATACTCGTATCAGCCAGCCCTTCGGGGTGCGCCTTGTCCTCGTTGCCCGTCCGGCTCAGGAGAGCCTCGTCAAACGTGGAAGAAAGCAGCGTATCCGCCTTATAGCCGATTGTACTCACGTTGCTCATGTTGGTACTGATAACGTCCAGCGTCCGTCTTTGTGTCAGCATGCCGGAGGTCAGGTTATAAAATCCTTTTACCATTCGTCTATCAAATCCTTTCCCGCTTTTTCCTGCTCATTTCAGATTTGCCTGCATATAGATTCGCAGCTTTCGCAGTGCGTTGGTATGTATCTGCGAAATTCTGGATTCGCTCAGGTTCATCACCGAAGCGATTTCTTTCATGTTCAACTCTTTTCTGTAATGGAGCGAAAGCACCATCTGCTCATTCGGGCGCAGCGTGCCAATGCCTTGTTTCAGGATTTCCTCCATCTCCTTGTTTTCCAGAAGCTGTTCCGGCGTATCCCCATCGTCAGCAATATTCTGCACCCCTGCCTGACCGCCCTGCCCGTCAAAAACGGCGTCCAGAGAAATCAGGTTATAAAGGTTCGTTTTGCTCAGCAGCTTGCTCTGGTATTTCTCCAGAGAAACCCCTAAATATTCCGCCATTTCCTCATCTGTCGGGAAACGTCCAAGCCGGTTAAACAGCTCGTTCGTCGCGTCGTCAATCATGCGGGCGTTTTTGCGCACATTCCGCGGAATCCAGTCCTGTTTGCGCGCCATGTCAATAATCAGCCCCCGCAGCCGTTTGGAGATGTAGGTCTCAAACTTTACATTCATATTCGGGGCGAATTTCTCAATAGAATTCATCAACACAATAACGCTCTCATTTATTATATCGTCCATTTGCGCAAAACTCGCATATACACCCTTCATTTGTACGGCAATATTTTTTACGATATAGATATACCGCAGCACAAGCTCCTGCTTAATGCGCTGGTCGCCGGTTTCTTTGTATTCCAGGAAAAGCTCTTCATTCGTTTTCCCTTCCATTTGTCCCCTTTCAATCATATCCGCCAGCCCCTTTCCTTACAGGGTAATATTGCCGATTGCCTGAATCTGAATATTGTTTGCGATTTCATTAAAGGACAATACATAGATGTCCGGATAAAACTGTTCTATCAGGCGATAGAAATACAACCGAATCACGTGACTCGTCAGAATAATCGGCGGCTGCCCCAGTTCCGCAAATTTTTTCACAATTTCCGACATCTGCGTGATAATTTTTTGCATCGCCTCCGGATTCAGCGCAAGGTATAAGCCGTTTTCGTTTTTGGAAAGGCTCGAAGCAATCAGCTTTTCCACCTCTGCGTCCAGCGTGATTACGCGCATCTGCCCGTCTGTACAGAACCGCCGCGTAATCGTCCGCTTGAGCGCGACACGCACATTCTCGGTAATGGTATCCAAATCCCTCGTTGTTGATGAGGAATCAATAATGCTTTCCAGTATCGTACCCAGGTCTTTAATAGGCACGCCTTCCCGCAGCAGGGAACTCAGCACCTTCTGGAATCCGCCAAAAGTAATGATAGCGGGGAAAGTTTCGTCCACAAGCTCGGGCGTCTGTTTTTTCAGGTTTTCCACCAGCTGCGTCACTTCTGCGCGGTTCAGCAGTTCGGAAACATGCCGCCGTATTGTTTCGGAAAGGTGCGTTACAATAACAGACAACGGGTCAATAACCGTATAACCGTAAATCTCGGCAATTTCCTTCTGATCCGGCGTAATCCATTTACTTGGTATGCCATACGCCGGTTCTATGGTTTCAATGCCGTCCACCTCGCCCATCGGGTTCGGCGGCTCCAGTGCAAGGTAGTAGTCCGTCAGAATTTCACCCTTCGCAACTTCCTCACCCTTGATTTTAATGACATACTGGTTTGTATTCAGCGCGGAGCTGTCCCTCAGCCGCACAGACGGGATAACGAAACCCATTTCCTGCGCGAACTGCCTTCGGAAAATTACAATACGGTTGATCAGCTTGCCCCCGCTGGATTCATCTACCAACGGTATCAGGCTGTAACCGAATTCCATTTCCACAGGCTCCACGTTCAGCAATGTATAGATATTGTTGATATCTCGGTAATAATCTTCCTCTGTGATAACAGCTTCCGGTTCTTCTTCCGGCATTCCTCCGCCGCCCAGCAGGTCGTCCGGCACAGGCCCCATTGCCCCTGCCGCGCGCATTTTACGGGAAGACGTAATGCCCAGCGCAATCAGTGAAGATGCCACGATAACCAGCTGGATATGCGGCATTCCCGGCATCAGCGCGATTACAAACAGCAGTATGCCGCCAATCAGGAACGCCTGCGGCTGTGCAAGGAACTGGGACGAAACGTCCGTATTCAGGCTGCCCTCGGATACAGAACGTGTAACAATCATACCCGTAGAAGTCGAAATCAGCAGCGCGGGAATCTGGGAAACCAGACCATCGCCGATGGTAGCAATGGAATACATCTGCAATACAGCTGTAAACTCCATGCCGCCCTGTACAACGCCAATGATGGTACCTGCCACAAAGTTGATTGTGGTAATGATGATAGACATGATAGCGTCGCCTTTTACGATTTTGGTCGCACCGTCCATTGCGCCGTAGAAGTCCGCTTCCTTCTGTATTTTATGCCGGCGTGTTCTGGCCTGCTCCTCGTTAATCAAACCAGAACTAAGGTCCGCGTCAATCGCCATCTGTTTACCGGGCATTGCGTCCAGTGTAAACCTTGCTGCAACTTCGGCAACGCGTTCCGCGCCCTTGGTAATAACGATGAACTGTACGAGTACGATAATCAGGAATATGATAACGCCGACTACAACGTTACCCTGCAAAACAAACGTACCAATCGCCTGAATGACCTGGCCCGCCTGTCCCTGCTTCGTCAAAATCAGCCGCGTCGAAGAAATGTTCAAACCGATACGAAAAAGCGTTGTAATCAAAAGGAGCGAGGGGAATATGGAGAACTCCAGAGGCTCCTTAATATTCATCGTAATCAGCAGAATGATAAGCGAAACAGATATATTCATGATGAAGAATATATCCAATATAAACGGATTTAATGGAATTACCAATAATAACACAATTACGATTACGAATAATGAAATTGCGTTGCTCAGAATTTTTTTCATGATCGCTTCTCCGCCTGTAAAATTTCAAGACCGTAAAGACCACGGGGCTCTGCCCCGCTTCCCCGCAAGGGACATTGTCCCTTGACCCTTCCACCTGCCGCATCTTATGCGGCAGAGCGCAAAAATCAGGATATTTCTAAATATTTTATATTCGGAAAACGAAGTTTTCCGCAATAAAGTTTAGGGTCAAGCCCTTTTCAATAGGTACCGGAAAGAAATCCGGACGCCGTAGGCGGCTTTGCCGCAGGCAAAGTACTGACGGGCTTGTAGGGGTTTGGGGACAAAGTCCCCAATGCTTTAATTTTTATATCTTATGGTTCAGTCTGTATACATGTACCAGTATTTCCGCCACCGCACCGTAAAACTCCGGCGGCAGCAGCTGGTTCAAGTCAGTCGTTGCATAAATCGCCCTTGCGAGCGGTTTGTTTTCCACAATAAAAATTTCGTTTTCCTCAGCTACCCGCACAATCCGCAGCGCCATTTCGTCCTGCCCCTTTGCAAGCAGTACAGGTGCCACATGCTTTTCCGGGTCATAGCGCAGAGCCACAGCAAAATGCGTCGGGTTCCTGATAACAACGTCTGCGTCGGGTACCTGCTGCATCATTCTGGACATTGCCATTTTCCGCTGCAATTCCTTGATTTTTCCCTTTACCTGCGGGTCACCTTCCAGCTGCTTGTATTCTTCCTTGATCTCCTGCTTGGACATCTTCAGCTGCCGTTCATATTCCCACCGCTGGTAGAAAAAGTCGAATACGGAAATCACAGCAAATGCCAAACCAATCCGCAGCGCCATATCAAATACGGTCTGGAACATATACCCGCATGCTGTCGAAATCTCCAGCGTAAACAACTTCGGAAGTTCAATAATCTGTTTTCCGATAAAATCGTATAACAGGTAGAAAAGAATAGAAATTTTTATAATGCCCTTCAATACCTCCACAATGCTCCGCACAGAAAAAATCTTCTTAAATCCCTGCAGCGGGCTGAGCCGGTTGAATTTCGGCTTGAGGCTATCAAGTACAAAAAGCGGCTTTGTCTGAAACACCGTAGCCGCAATGGATAAAAACACAATACACGCCATCAGCGGCGCAATAATCCTGGCCGCCACAAGGACGGAATCAAAGGCCATTTCCCTTATCAAATCCTGGCTCAGCTCCGCTTTATTCTGCATGTATGAAAAATATTTCAGCATGCAGCCTTTCAGTGCGGAATAAGAGGACATAAACGTCAGCTTCAGCGCATAAAATCCGCCGATCAGGGTGAAAACGGTAACGATATCCTTACTTTGCAATACATTACCTTTTTTTCGTTCGTCCCTTCGCCGTTTCGGGGTGGCCTTCTCGGTTCTTTCGCCCGGCACCGTTAAATCCCCCCTTTTTTATCCTCTCATCGAGCCCAGCAAATCGGACATGCTCTGTATCAGTGTGTTGATCAGACTGAGCAAAAAGTCCGCCATCGGGAAAAACAGTATCAAAAATATAACAAGCCCGATCAGTATTTTCGCCTGAATATTGATAACGAAAATATTGATCTGCGGAATTGTCTTCATCAAAATACCCACGCCGACCTCAACAAAAAGCTGCACCGCCAGCATCGGCATCGCCAGCCGCAGAATGAGCGACATAAACTGTGAAAACATCGCCAGCGCGGCAGCGGCGGCCTCCGGCCCCAGCGCAATCGTACCATAAGGCACAATATCCGCAGAGGAAAGAAAAATCCGCAGGAGCGTCAAGTGGGCGTTTGTTGTCAGGAAACAAATGATAAATATCATATTCAGCAGATTGGAGGTCATGGATATGGAGGAATTGCTCTGCGCGTCGTAAATCGTCGACATCGAAAGCCCCATCTGATAGTCGATAACAGCGCCGGCGTACAGTATCGCGCTCAGGAAAAAATTAAACACAGCCCCAAGCACATAGCCCGCCGCGAATTCCTTCAAAAGCAGTGCGGCATAGCCGATTGCATTTCCGTCCACCTCAATTTCCATTGGGGCAGATACGCTGTAAACCAGCAGCGTAAATGTGAAAATCATGCCGCTTTTTATGCTGATTGGGATATTCGTCCGCCCGAAAATCGGGTTCATCAGAATACACCCCGCCATACGCATCATTATGAAGGAAAACAACATCATATTCATATCCGTATCGAGCATATCCCGTTCTTCCTTCCGCCTTTCGCCGGCATTCCAGCCCTGCCAGGCATTCCAGCCCTACATTCGGCTGAGTATTTCAACGGTGTATTCCTGCAATGTTGTCAGCATCCAGGAGCCTGTCAAAAGGAACACCACAACAATCGCCACCAGCTTTGGCACAAATGTCAGCGTCTGTTCGTGTATCTGCGTCGCCGCCTGTAAAATGGAAATCAGGATACCGATTACCATGCTCAAAATCAGCACAGGCGCGCTCAGCTTCACAGCAACCAGTATTGCACCCCTCAAAATATCCAATGCTTCCGCATTATTCATATCCTATCCCTCCCTGCATCGCTAATTGAAACCCTCTATCAGCGTTGAGAACAGCAGATCCCAGCCGTTCAGCGTAATAAAAAGCAGCAGCTTAAACGGCAAAGACATCATCGCGGGCGGCAGCATAATCATACCCATCGACATCAGCGTGCTTGATACCACAATATCAATCAGCACAAAGGGGATATAGATAAAGAAGCCCATCAAAAGCGCACGTTTCAGCTCCGTTGTGATAAACGAAGGTACAACAATCCGCAGAGGCAGGTCCACAGGGTTATCCGGCAATTCGTCAATTTGTGCATATTCCACAAACATCGCCAGCGTGTCGTCCTCCGTCTGTCGGAGCATAAATTCCTTCATCGGCACCGAGGCCCGCTGCAGGGCTTCATACTGCGTGATTTCATCATTCCGGTAGGGCACATACGCCACTTCCGTCACTTCATCTATCACAGGTGACATAATGAACATCGTCAGGAACAGCGCAATTCCAATCAATACAGCATTTGGCGGCGTTGCCTGTACACCCATCGCACTCCTCGTAAAAGAAAGTACAATAATCACCCGCGTAAAGCAGGTCATCATCAGCACGAAAAACGGCAGCAGGGAAATCGCCGTCATCAGGAAAATCATTTCCAGCGTCTGTATGGAATTACCGTTAATATTGATTACAGCGTCCTGCATGCAATTACACTCCCAACACTTCTTTTAGCGCCCCAGTCCGGCGGGTCATTCCCCGCCGCCCAGCCTGTTTCGGAATATATCCGAAAAACGCGGGGGCTTCTTTTGCTCTTCCTGTTCCTCCAGAGTAATCTGACCTTCCTCCAGCTCCTTTAAGAGCCGTATTCCCTCCTGAGAAACCCCCAGAAGGTAATCCTTTCGCCCCACTCGGATAATCACAACGCTCTTTTCTCTGCCAAGAAACGCCTTTTCGATTATCCTGATATTTTTCGACGTGCCTGTGCCGGGCAGAACGCCTCCGCCCAGCTTTTTGCTGCAAACGTAGCTTAAGTACAATATCACCGCAACGGCGAAAATCATCGCGATCAGGTGCAAAACGTCGGTAAGAATAGGAATCCCTCTTTTCTGCCGGGTATCAGCCCAGAATGCCCTTTACTGCTTTCAGTATTCTGTCCGGTTTGAAAGGTTTTACTATAAAGTCTTTTGCACCGGATTTGATTGCGTCAATAACCATCGCTTCCTGCCCCATCGCGGAACACATAACAACTGTCGCATTGGGGTCGCCGCCTTTGATAGCCTTCAATGCTTCCAGACCGTCCATGTTCGGCATGGTAATGTCCATAATTACCAGATCGGGCTTCAGCTCGTTATATTTTTCCACAGCCTGCGCCCCGTCCGCCGCCTCGAAAATATCGTCGGCACTGTAACCGTTTTTCGTCAGCGTGTCCTTTACCATCATTCTCATAAAAGCCGCGTCGTCAACTAATAATATTTTTGCCATTTGCTAAAACCTCACTTTTCGTATCATCTTTTTTCACTGTACCGATGCTTTTATATTGCAAACCTGCCGCAGAGCGTTGCCGTCCCGCGCCAGAATGTTTCTTTATTTATTTTCCTTCGCCAGCGTATCCAGCCGAAGGTCTGCATTTTTCACGATTTCTGTAATACGCACGCCGAAACTGTCGTCTACTACTACAACATCGCCTCGTGCAATGCACTGCCCGTTTGCGTAAACGTCCACCATTTCACCCGCCAGCTTATCCAGCACAACAAGCGAACCGCTTGTCATCTCCAGAATATCCTTGACGTTGCGCTTTGTCCGTCCGATTTCGACGGAAACCTCCAGCGGAACGTCCATAATCAGGGAAAGATTTTCCGCCTTTTCCCTCTCCAGTTCTTCGGGATCTTCCTCCATCTGCGGCGGCTGTATCGGCTTCACATTGAATACCTTCGGATCGCGCGGTTCCTTTTTCTTCGGTTCCTCGCCATAGCCCTGCGGCATCATTCCCGGATACATACCGTAAGGCGGGTACATGCCATACGGCGGATACATGCCGTAAGGCGGATACATCATCTGGTTCTGTCCGTCCTGTGCGCCCTGCGGCGGCATGCCGTACATACCCATCGGCGGCATTCCCATACCGGCCTGTGCTCCCATATCCGGCTGTGCTCCCATCGGAGGCATACCCTGCTGCGCTCCCATATTGGGCTGTGCCGTCGGCTGTGGCGTTGGTTCTGCTACGCCTCCCGCAAGCATCTTTTCGATTTCCTCCTGGCTGAGCGTTCCGCCGCCGCCCGAAGGTGCGGGAGCTGGTGCCGGTTCCGGCGCAGAATCTCCACCGCCCGCAAGCAGTTTTTCAATTTCTTCCTGGCTCAGTGTTCCGCCGCCGCCCGAAGGTGCGGGAGCTGGTGCCGGTTCCGGCGCAGAGTCAGGCGCTCCGCCTGCCAGCATTTTTTCAATTTCTTCCTGGCTCAGCGTTCCGCCTCCTGAAGGCTCAGGTGCCGGCGCTGGTGCCGATTCCGGCGCAGCTGCGGCTGCCGCATCGTCTGAGCCAAGCCCGAACGCCGTAAGCAGCCTCTGTGCAAGCGAAATTGACATCAGGTTCATGAACTGGCTTTCAATCGCGTCCTCAATCTTCAGCTTGAAGTACGCAACAACCTTTTCTTCCGTACTTCCGAAATATTTCTGTTTGAAAGAAGACAGGTCGGGAATCTCAAACGCCACAGGCGTAGAGATATTAACAACCTCGCCCAGAAATTCCGAAAGAGCCGTAGAAGACGCGCCCATCATCTGGTTCATAACCTCGCAGACCGCGCTCAGGTTCATTTCATTCAGTTCAAATTCCTCGTCGGGAATTTCCATACCCATCAGAATCTCGCAGATGGTTTTTACGTCGCTTCTTTTCAGCAGCATAATGTTGCTGCCGCTCAGGCCTGTTACGTATGTGATTTCCACGCCGATTGCCGGCTCGATTTCCGCGAATTGGAATTCCTCATAAGAAACGACCGAAACATTGGGCGTTGTGATATCCGTCCTTTTGCTAAGCATCGTTGAAACGGCCGTTGCAGACGCGCCAAGGCTGATATTGAGGATTTCGCCTATTGCGTCTATCTGTAAAGAATTAAATATTTTTGAGTCCATTCTTTCCTACTCTCCCCTTTGCGATGAAACTGGAGTATTATCATAAACATCGCTTATTTTTATGGCCATGTTCTTGTTATTCGTCCCCAGATAGCCCTTGAAACAGGTTTTGTCTGCCACAGTCAGGTATACCTCGGAATCTTTTGCTTTGTTCAAATTGATTACGTCCCCAACCTGAAGGCTGTAAATATCACGCAGCAAAAGCTCGGATTTGCCAAGCTCGGCTTTCATTTCCAGAGACGTCTTTTTCAGATGCTCGTAAATGATCTTCGATGTTTCTTCCTTTTCCTCTTCCGACAGGCTGTCCCTGGAGGATTTCCGCTCCATGATTTTGAAAATAGACGATAAAACGCTGTCCGGCAGACAAATACTGATTTTCCCTTCCAAATTTCCAAGCTGCACGTCCAAAATAACAATCGCTACCGATTCATCCCTGCTGATTTCCTGCATCATGGTCGGGTTTGTTTCCAGCCGTTCCAGCTCAAAATTCAGCTCTATATAATTGGACCAGCCGTCCGGCATAACATCAATCATATATCCTACGATTACGTTATAAATCCGCAGTTCGATGTCCGTATAAGTATAAGAAGTTACGCTGTCATCTCCGTCGTCGCTGGTGCTGCCCAGCATATGGTCGATCATGCTCAGCATCATTGATGGATCAACCTTCATGATAACAGGCTCCCCAATTCGCCCGTCGCCTACATCCGTTCCAATCAGTGTCACTACATCACTTTCATGCAGGGAGTTGGCAAATTCATAATACCGCTGCTCCTCCACATCAAAGATTTCCACCTGGCACCCTGTCCGAAGTACGCTGTTCAGTCTGGAAGATACCACACGGGAATATGTTTCATATACGCTCTTTAACAGCCGCAGCTTATCCCTGGTAAACTTTTTCGGGCTGAAGAAGTCGTATTTTTTATATTTTATTTCTTCCTTTTTTTCGACTGCTGATTCCTCCGCATCGCCGCCTCCGCCTGCCATCGAGTTCAGCAGCGCGTCAATTTGGGCTTGCGTCAATACTTCAGACATACCCCTTTCGCCTCCTTTCCAAATTTTGCGCTTCCTTTTTTTCCTTTGTAATTCTGTAGTTCAGTAAAGCTGTTTAGTCAAATTTAATTTCCTTGTAGTATTGGTCAAGGCTCTTTGCGTCGCTGTCCTTCCGTGTAATCAGAAGCTCAACGCGCCTGTTCCTTGCGCGGCCCTCTCTCGTATCCACATCGCTGATGGCGCGGAACTGGCCATAGGAAACCGCCACAAGACACCTTGGTTCCATAATATTTTTGGTCTGTATATAAAGCAGTACTTCCGTTGCGCGGTTAGACGCAAGGAATCTGTCGCTTACAGGCTCATTCGGTACACCCGGTGTCGCCTGAGACGTATGCCCCAGCACACGCACCTCATCAATAGATGCGCTTGCCGCCGCTAGAGCCTCACAGATACCGTCCAGTATATGCTGTCCTTCAGGGCGGATATTGTAGCTTTCGCCGTCAAAGAACACATTGTCCCTGAAGGTAATGAACGTATAATCATCGCCTTTGGAAAGCTCGATATCGTTCTGGTAATTGTTCTGCTCTACATATTGTACCAGCTGACGGTACAGTTCGTCAAACGTTTCCTGTATCTCTGCCGGGTCATGGCTGCCGTCCACAGGGTCCTCCAGATTGTCGTTCGGCTCTGTCGTCGTTACAATCTGCGAACTTTCGATTGCGTCCGGGTTAAAGCTTTTTACGATGATTTTCCATTTCTCCTCACTGATGCTTGACATAGAGTACAACAGTACGAAGAAACACAAAAGCAGCGTAACCATATCACCGTATGTATCCATCCAGTTGGCGCCGCCCGGAGCCTTTTTTTGCCGTTTTGCCATTTTTCACACATCCTGTTCCTAGCGGTTAAAAAATCCAAAACTGAAAACCAAAAACCTTGGGAACTCAGTCCCCAACACCCCTGTAAGGGGCGCGCCCCCTTGACCCTTCCGCCGCAAAACTGCGTTTTGCGGAAAACTCCAGTCCTTCCATGCCGGCCGCACGGAAATGCGGCTGGCAATAAAGTTTAGGTCAAAGCATTTCGCTTCGCGAAACGGGCGTTCCGCCCGCCGCCTTTTCTTGGCGGTGCACTGGTCAAAGCATTTCGCTTCGCGAAACGGGCGTTCCGCCCGCCGCCTTTTCCTGGCGGTGCACTGGGTCAAGCCCTTTTCTAATAAGTACCGGAAAGAAGTCCGGTCGCCGAAGGCGACTTTGCAAAGCAAAGTACTGACAAGGCTTACGGAAATTTGGAGGCAGAGCCTCCAAGGTTTTAAGGGTGTGCGGGGCAGAGCCCCACGTTCTTTCTTTTCTTAATCTTTTTCAGCCATTGCTTTTTCCCTTTCGCTCTGTTCAAGGAAGGAAATCAGCTTCTCCTCCATAAATTTCGGCGTTTCGCCGGACTGTATGGAAAGCACGCCCGCGATAATGATTTCTTTGCAAAGGTATTCCTCGTCGCTTCGTACCTTCAGCTTCATCGCGATAGGGCCAAAAATCAGGTTTGCCAGAATACAGCCGTAGAATGTTGTAATCAACGCCGTACCCATATCCTTACCAATCGTACTGGAGCCGCCCTCGTCCATGCTCATGTTCTTCAGCATGTTTACCAGACCGACCAGCGTACCAATCATACCGAAAGCGGGAGCCATTGCGGAAGCCTTTTCGTAAATGCCTACGGCGTCCTCATGCCTTGTCGCCAGCTTTTCCAAATCATTTTCCAGCATGGTCTTAACCTTTTCCGGGTCAGTTGCGTCAACAATCAGCATAATACTCTGCTTGAAAAACGGGTCCTCCTGCTGGTTCGCCTTTTCTTCCAGCGCCAGAAGGCCGTTCTTTCTCGCAATCTGAGAAAATTCTACCAGTGTATTGATGTATTCAACCGGTTCATAACGGTTGCCCGAAACAACGATTTTTAAGTGTTTCGGCATTTTTTTCAGCGTACTGATGGGGTAGCTGGCAAATACGCTGGCGAATACGCCGCCGATTACGATGAATATACTGGCCGGATCCACGAAGTTCAGGATAGCCTTGATATTGATGCCGATAGGGTCTGTACTGAAAACCATGGCGAATATAATCAAAGCAAAACCTGCCAGTATACCTGCAACAGTCGATATATCCTTCATAATTTACTCCTCTTCCCTGCCTTAGGCTTTTCTTGCTGTCTTTATATTGTCCAGTGTCTTTTTTCTAAAGTTTATGTAAAACGCCGTGCCCGGAGAGCCGCCCTCAGGGGTCCTGCTCATGGGCAGCCGGCATTCATTTTCTCTCGGAAAGCCTGCCTTGCCCCCAACTCCCTTTCGGGAAGGCTCGTGTCAATCCTGAACAATCTGTATCCTCTTGTTAAGGTCAGTGATTTTCGCGTTGAATTCTATAATTTTCTCAATAATCTCGTCCAAATCCTCCTGAACAATATAAAAGTCCTTGTTCATCAGAACGATTTTCGTTTCCGGAATTTTTTCAATGCTTTCAATCTGGTTGCAGTTCACCACAAAAATTTCATTGTTCAGTTTTGTCAGCTTAATCATAGTCTTTTTCCTCTCTCCGGTATTCTCATGGATGATTTAATGATGGCGGCCGGGCCGCGCCGGCCGCCTGAGAGCTTACTGATATTTATTACCGTTTCATGCTAATCAGTTCCTGAAGCACTTCGTCAGAAACTGTAATCATTTTGGAGTTTGCCTGCAAACCTCTTTCCGCAATAATCATGCTTGTGATTTCCTGCGCAAGGTCTGTCATGGACATTTCCAGACCGTTTGTGACCAGAGTGCCTGTGCTGCCTGTGCCGGCAACATAGCCGCCGCAGATACCCGTATTGCTCTTAATCTGGTAGTAAGAATCGCCGATTTTTTCCAGAGCTTCCTGGTTAGGCACGTTACAGATTGCAACCTGGCCAAAGAAATACTGTGTTTCACCGGATTTGCCGCTGATTACGCCGTTGCCGTCGATGGAAATGCTTTCCAGAATCAGTCTCGGTGTATCCTCGTGAAGTGCAGCGGAATCAGTTCCGGGAGTGCCGCCGGGTGTCGTTGTACCACCGCCGCCTGTTTCCACGCTCAGCGCGGGAACACGCAGGGGCTGCAACACAGCCGTTTTCGGATCAAATTTTGTCGTACCGGTTGCAGGTTTGTTGATACCGCCCTCCTGATAGAAGCCGTATACAACGTTTCTGTTTTCATCTACCACATAACCGTCGCCGTCAATGAAAAATCTGCCTACTCTTGTCAGGTTCAATGCGGAAAGCCCGCTTGTATTCGGTTTTTCATCGCCTTTCAGGTCGTCTGAACCAGGCGCAAGGTTAACGATACCGTTGCCGTCGTCCGCGCCAAGGTTCTTCGGGCCAACCAGGAAAAAGCCGCTGCCACCGATCATACAGTCCAGACCACGGCCCGTAGGCTCATAGTTGCCCGGTCTGAAGTCCAGAGTAATGCCGCTCAGCTGTGCGCCGTAACCAACCTGGCTGGGGTTCTGGCCGCCGTACAGGTTGTTGCCGCCGGTAGAATTGTAAGTATTCTGGTAAATAGATTCCTTGAATGACGTCTGTCCGGGCTTAAAGCCATAGGTATTAACGTTCGCGATATTGTTACTGACAACGTCCAGCCGGTTCTGGTGCACTCTAAGGCCGCCTACCGCTGCAAACATCGATCTGATCATAAAATGTTCACTCTCCCTTTCAAGTATGCCGTATCATAAGGAGCATAGCTTCAGATGCTCCGAAAGCCTCCCAAAACGGGTCCAGCTTATAATATTACGGCGCTGTCAATATTTGTAAAAATGTTGTCCTTCATTTCTTCCCCATTCATGGCGGTTACCACCATGTTGTTTGTAACGTTTACAATAAAAGCCGCATCATGACCAATCATGACCACATCACGTGCACCGCGCAGCCTCGCTTTGCCTGCCGCCGCGTTCAGGTCTGCCATCAGTTCTTCCGTCAGGGAAATACCTCTCTGTTCTATGCGCTCCTTGGAGTGCTTGGAAAACTGGAGCCCGTCGGCCTTTTGAATTTCCTGCTGCAACATGGCGTCGAAACCGCCGCCAGCCCGTTTTGCAGCAATGTTCTGGAGTTTCTGCCCATTCTGGACATTATATACGCTGTTATTTCTGATAGAGTTTGTCACTGGGCTCACCTCGTTATTTCCCTTCCGTACCGCTGTGCGTTATGCCTGTTCGCCGCCGTCACCTGTTGTCGGTGGGGTCTGTTCTTCGTTTCCGTTACCTTCCGTTACCGGCGGGGTCGGCTGTTCGTTTCCATTGCCTTCCGTTACCGGCGGAGTCGGCTGTTCATTTCCATTGCCTTCCGTTACCGGCGGAGTCGGCTGTTCATTTCCATCGCCTTCCGTTACCGGCGGAGTCGGCTGTTCATTTCCGTTACCTTCCGTTACCGGCGGAGTCGGCTGTTCATTTCCGCTGCCTTCACTGCCAGTGCCGCCATTACCGCCATTGTTGACATCATCTTTATCGCCAACGGTATTATCGTCGCCGCCAGTGCTGCCATTACCGCCATTGTTGACATCGTCTTTATCGCCAACACCGTCATCGGAATCGTCCGGATCAGGCTTTTCTTCCGGCTTCGATGTTTCCGGAGCCTTGCCCAGACCCATGATCTGCGCCATGGAATACTCCTTGCCGTTTACAATGATTGTCGGTGTGCCGTTATAAAGGTTAACGCCTTCCACAACGCCGTAAATGGTTTCCATCTTGCCAGTTGAACTATCCGCAATGATAACTTCCTTGCCCATCAGGGAACCCGCATAAGTCGTCATGGACATCGTCATCATGTCCTGAATCGCATTTATCATGGACATCTGCACCATCTGATTCATCATTTCTGATGTGTTACTTTCAGGGTTCAATACGTCCTGATACTGCATTTCCGCTGCCATCAACGCATAGAAGTCGTCCATGGTCAGCGTTGTATTATCCTTGTAATTCGCCGGTCTTTCCGCAATTTCATTTTTTTCGTTTTTCCAAACAGGCGTCGTCTGCGATATGCTGCCTTCATACTTTTTGTTTACTGCATCCATCTGCCATTCCTCCTTTTCCAACTATTTTTGTTTCTTTATTCCGCCTCCACAAGACCAAGCCTCAGCTGCTGGATAAAATCCATGGAATCCGCGCTTTCCTTGCCGCCCTGTTTGCGGTTTGTGTTCTGCTGCGCGTCATTTTCCTTACCGTTCTGCTTTTCCTGTTCGTGGTATGGCGTTTCGCTTTCCTGTTCCACATGTACGTTTACTTCGCTGCCCGTACGTTCCTCAATCATCTCTTTCAGACGGCTGCTTGTAGAAGAAAGCAGATCCATAGCCTTCTGATTGTCGCACGTCATGGCGATGTGTATTTTGCCTTCCTCGAATACCATTTTGATTTTGACCTTGCCCAGTTCTTCGGGGTTCAGCTGCATCTCAAACTCCCTGTTGCCCTGTGCCGCACGTACCATTATGGTATCCGCCATTTCCTGCGCCGCCTTGGGTTCTGCCAGTTTGACGGAATCGCCGACCTTAAAGTTCAGCATATCGTCGTCCTGCACTTCCTTCGGTGCCGCCGTATGTGCGCTTACGTCCTGCGTGGACACATTTTCTTCCTTCGCAGTGCCCTTTGCCGCATCGGCCCCGGCCTTTGCGTCTGTCTTTTCAGCCGCGCCGTCCTGCTTCGTTTCCTCTGTCCCCTGTACTTTTACTTCTTTTACCGCTTCTGTCTGCTGGTTTTTCCCAGCGTCAGGCGTTTCCACAGTTTTTGCAGTTTCGCCGCCTTCTTCCGCGCCCTTCCGGTTCTGTCCGAAAAGCCCCGCTTCGTCTTTGGTCAATGTGGCCTGCAAATCCTTCTGCTGTGCACCAGCTTCTGATGCGCTTTCCACAACTTCGCCCACGCCTTCCGTCTCGGTAATCTTGCCCGAGATATCAGCAGGGGTTTCCTCCGCCCAGTTCAGCGATGCGCGTTCCTGTTCGGGAATGATTACGAACTGCGCCGCAACCTCAAGCACAATTCCGCTTTCTTCCACATTTTCTTCTGTCGGAACTTCTGCACCATTCTCCGAAACCGGAGGATTCTCCTTGTTCGGCGCCTCCGGCTTCGCGGCCGCGTCGGTGTTCTGCGTGTTCTGCTGTGTGTTTTGTGCGTTTTTGTCGAGCATGGTTTTAAATTCGCTGTCATTGTTCTTTTTCGGTTTGGCTGTGTTTATTTTACTTGCAACCGAAAGAATGTCAGCGCTGCCCGATAACGCATTTTTGCCTGCTACCACATCGTCCACCTCCTTAAATCATATTTTTATCATTAACATTTTATAAAAAAATGGAATGACCCTCTGAAAACAGTTATCTGTGTATTCTCATTTATCGAAATAGAAGTTTCCTTCCTCAGCCCCTAATCTGTTTTACCATATCCAGACAATTCTTTCAATGCCTTCCATGCATTTCAAGCAGAAAATTTATATGACAACATTTGTCAGACGCCGCGTGCCGCAGCCCTGCTGTTGGAAACAAATTCTTCGATAAACATTTCATTTTCCTTACTCGCTTCCCTGCGGTATTCCTCCATAGTGATTTCTTTCAGCTTTTCAATGGAAAGGGATTCCTTTTTTGCCTCAAGTATCTCTTCCTTTTTCTGTTCTTCTTCCTTACGGATATGTTCCAAAACAGTATATTCCCGCCGTATGATATGGTTCTGGCGGTTCAGGTAATTCTGATAATTGACAGCCTCAACAGGAATGATTCCGCTCAGCTTTTTTGCGTTGAACTCCGCCGCGCAGGCGTCCCGTTCCCGTTCCAGTCCGGCTATTTTGTCCTCCTGTGTCCGTATCCGCCGCAGTATGCCCGCGTGTTCGTTCCGCAGCATCTCCAGCCTGTCGTTCTTGTATTTCAGTACGGGCTCCAGCTTAAAAGAAAACTTTTTCAAAATATTTTCCTCCCTTTATGCTCCTTCCTTACAGGCGGGTACCGTTCAGGCAAGGATATGCTCCAAGGAATGCATCACTTCGTCATAATCAAAGCTCTCGTTAATCCCCTGCTTCAAAAAGCCATTCACAAGGTCTATTTTAGAAATCGCGTAATCCACGCTGGGGTTTGTTCCGGCCTTATACGCGCCAATGGAAATCAAATCAGAATTTTTTTCGTAAACGCTCAGGATATCCCGCAGCTTTGACGCCAGCGCGCGGTGTTCCTTGCTGACAATGGCGTTCATAAGTCTGGAAATACTCGCGTTTACATCTATGGCAGGGAAATGGTTTGAATTTGCCAGTTTCCTCGTCAGTACGATATGCCCGTCCAAAATACCGCGGACCGTATCCGCAATTGGTTCGTTTGTATCATCGCCCTCCACCAGAACGGTATAAATTCCGGTGATAGAGCCTTCCTCAAAATTGCCGCTCCGCTCCAGCAGCTTAGGCAGCTCAGCGTATATGGAAGGCGTATAGCCTCTTGCAATGGGCGGCTCGCCAACGGCCAGCCCTATCTCCCTCTGCGCCATGGAAAAACGTGTCAGGGAGTCCATCATCAACAGAACGTCCTTGCCCTGTCCTTTGAAATACTCCGCAATCGCCGTTGCAACAACGGGGCATTTCGACCGAAGCATTGCGGACTGGTCACTGGTGGCAACCACCAATATGGAACGCGCAAGCCCCGCTTCACCCAAATCGTTTCGGACAAACTCCAAAACCTCTCGTCCACGCTCGCCCACAAGGGCAATTACGTTAATGTCGGCTTTCACATTTTTTGCAATCATGCCGAGCAGCGTACTTTTGCCGACGCCGCTGCCGGCGAATATTCCGACCCTCTGCCCTTTGCCGATGGAGAGCGTGCCGTCAATGGCTTTAATGCCAAAGTCCATACGCTCGCTGATTGGCGGGCGGGAAAGGGGGTTGATGTACGGGTTTTCTATGGAAAAGAACTGGTCCGGCTTAAAACCGGAAAGCCCGTCTATGGGCCTGCCCAGCGCGTCAATGATTCTTCCCTTCAGAAAATCCCCAACAGGTATTCTCAGCTGCTGTCTGGTATTACGGACAAAGTTTCCCGCCGCAAGCCCTGTCATATTATCGTAAGGCATAAGCAGGATTCTGTCGTTCTTGAAGCCGACGACCTCCGCCAGCGCCTGCCCGCGGGCATTCTCACTGTAAATATGGCAGATGTCGCCGATAGCAGCTTTTCCGCCGGAAGCCTCTATGGTCATTCCTACGATATTCTCTATTTTGCCGATGTGGCTGATGGTTTCGGCGTTGTAAATCATATCCGGCATATTCCTGAACATAAAGAACCTCCGATGCTAAGATTTTGGGAACGCAGTTCCCAAACCCCGCGAACCCTTTGAAACGGGTTCAATCCCAAATTTTAACGGGCAAACTTTATTTTGACAATGATTTTTTGCTGCTGTTTTTTTACAAATGGTGCTTTATGTGGCTGTCTCTTATACACATCTCCGAGCCCACGAGACGCTACGCTATCT